>CAYOJF010000008.1:0-61987 GCA_964404215.1 uncultured Aureispira sp.
CTATAGTATTATGACTACAGACCAGTTCAAAGAACTGCAAACCCAGTTGGGTCTTTTAGGGAGGTATCTTTGACGTCTCTAATAGAGAAATGCAAGTAAAAGAAGAAAAAAAACATACCTATGATCCTAATTTTTGGAATGATCCTAAACGGGCAGAAAAAATCCTAAAAGGAATCAAAGAGAAAGAATTTTGGCTCAATAAATACAAAAAAACAGCCGCAGTACTCGAAGATTTAGAAGTTCTTCAGGAATATCTCTCCGAAGGTGAAGTCTCTCCTGAAGAAGTAGAAGAACAATACCAAAAAGCGATTGAATCTCTAGACGAACTAGAATTCACCTCTACACTCAATGAGCCAGAAGATTCGCTCAGTGCTATTGTCAAAATCAATGCAGGAGCAGGAGGAACAGAAAGTTGTGATTGGGCGTCTATGCTCCTACGTATGTACCTCATGTGGGGAGAAAAAAAAGGCTACAAGGTCAAACAACTCGACTACCAAGAAGGTGATGTCGCTGGTATCAAAACAGCCTCTATTGAAATAGACGGAAATTTTGTTTTCGGGATGCTTAAAGGTGAAAATGGCGTTCATCGACTCGTTCGCCCTAGTCCTTTCAATGCCCAAGGAAAACGCCAAACCTCCTTTGCCTCTGTATTTGTTTATCCTTTGGTAGATGACTCTATCGAAATAGAAGTCAACCCAGCTGATATTGAATGGGATACCTTCCGTGCGAGTGGTGCAGGTGGCCAGCATGTCAATAAGACGGAATCTGCTGTACGACTTCGTCACCTCCCTTCTGGTGTGGTGGTAGAGTGTCAGGAGCAACGCTCTCAACACAAAAACCGAGATAAAGCCATGCAAATGCTAAAATCAGAGCTTTATAAACTTGCTATAGAAGAACGAAATGCTGCCAGAGCAGATGTGGAAGCAGGAAAAATGAAAATAGAATGGGGTTCTCAAATTCGTAGTTATGTTCTAGATGACAAGCGTATTAAAGATCACCGTTCTAACCATACTGTACACAATGTCAAGCGGGTATTAGATGGTGATTTAGATGATTTTTTGAGAGCTACCTTGATGGCAATGAAGGATATTTAACTCCCAAAATGAAACATAGAGTTTTGTGCCTATTAGATTGGTACTAAACTCTATGTAAAATAACCTTATTACACCTCAAGATTTTTCCTTTAAAAATGACCTATAAAGATTATAGATATTACTCGCTAAAACCATCCTGTCTCTGACAAAAAGCATCAATATAGTTTATCAAATCTTTTCCTAAATCAAAAATTAGAAATGTTTCTTTTTGTATTTCAGTAAGTATTCCCTCATATCCTGCACTAAAGTAAAAACACCCTTTCTCTCTCCATGTCTGTATAAGTAATTTAAGCCCATTTTCTGAATAGTTATTTGCCAGGATATTAGAGTTTCTTAAGTAGTTTCTTAGTGTTTCATTTTTGCACTTTACGATAAAATCTCTATTAGTCTTTTTCCTAAAAAGTTGATTCCAAAAAGTCTTACGATTTATTGTAAAAAGAACATCGAACTTAGATTCATCTATCCTACATCTTAGAAGAACACGGTGTCTATTTAATCTTCTTTCACCTATACCAGAATCTGGGTCAGGAAAAACAACATATTCTAAATCTAAGGTCCAATCTCTTATATTCAATTCAAAAAATTTTGTCACACTAGTTTGAGAAGAAACTGTATCATTCCATTTATACACTTTAGTCTCTATTTTCGCATTATACATTGATGCTAAATCTTCTAAAAAATCTGACATAGTTACTATTTAAAAATTCTCAATTACCTTCATCCAATAACAATGCTTTTTTCAATAAAATGATTCAAAAAAATATACTCTGTAATAAAAACTTTATATTGATTTCCGTTATAAGTTATTAACTACATCGCCCTCAAATATGTACCTAACTCAACACCTACAAAACAACTTAGATAAAATCGGTTCTTCAATAATTTTAGCGACTACTTCAGATGGTAAATCTCCTTCTGATTACGCATTTCACAACCCTATCAGAGAAAGGAACTTCCGTGTCAATTTTGGCAATACTATACAGGAATATACTGTTGTATTATTTGATAGAACTAAAACCAGAGATTATGAAATATGCTACTTAAGAGGAAAATTCAGTTCAATAAAAAGGTTAGCTAAATCCATACAAATGTGGATTGAAGTAGAAGAAAAAGTTCAAGTCATTGCTAGTTGTTTTCCAGAGCTAGAAACATTCCAATTTGATTCCTACAAAAATCCTAATCCTCTAATAGAAGCCAGATGGCAATATATTCAAAATAAAGTTTTCAATAATGCACACTTTGAAAACAATAAAGAGTGGGAGAATAGATATTCCAAAATGATTGCTGCTGCAAAAAGAAAAAAAGAATGGGAAACCTATTTTCCGTTTACAAGCCTACATTTACTAAGATTTAGTTTAGATAATAACCTTCGGAATACTTGGGTAGAATTACACATCACCCCAACTATGAACGATGAATCTGGAAATTACCATGTTGGCGTGCCTTCTACTGAAAATAAACAAGGATTTACATTCCAAAAATTAGAAGAAGCTATTGATTTTTTTGACCTAAAACTGAATGACTATCATCCTATCAAATAGAGTTAAATCAATTAAAAATTTCGTACAGTCTACCCATTGATAATATAACATGTACTTAAACTAATCAAAAATTAGAATCACTATAATACTATTCATCAGTAGTTAAAAACAAAACATACACCCTATGATAATTTACGGAACATCTGAAGCAAAACAGGTTATTACAAAAAAGATGATTGGTGAAAAATGTCCTAAATGCCATGAATTGAATTCTTTAGAATCAACAATCTACACAGGATACAATCATGTATATGGAATTCCTCTTGGTCCTATTGGAAAAAAAGCTATATTTTTTTGTTCTTCTTGTCAGGCAACAATAGAAGAATATAAGGCACCACGTTCATTGAGAAAAAAAGTTGAAAAAGAAAAAGAGAAGCTTAAAACTCCGATTTGGTATTTTTCTGGCATTTTTATTTTCGTACTATTTGTTGCCTTCATCATTTACTTGGATTTTGCAGACAAAGCTAATACTAAAAAATATGTCGCAGCCCCTGCCGTTAACGATGTATATGAATTCAAAAATGATGTAGGGCATTATACCCTCTTCAAAATTGATGAAGTATTTGAAGACTCTGTTGTCATCTTTTTCAATAGTTATGAATCTACTTCTAGTAGTAAACTTTATGAACTAGATGACTCAATCAAATATGACTACGAAACTTTTTATATCCTAGCAAAGAGTACTCTGCTAGAAATGTATGAAGAGAAAAAAATTCTAAAAATTAATAGAGAATAAAGTCCTTACTGATTGAAAATATTAAATTATATGTTACCATAAGTACTGTAAACGATATGGAAGTAGTATAGTTCCTATTCAACTATTTGAAAAATTTATCCTAGATATTAGAACTACTATCCTAGAGTCTTCTAAATTATCTGCGGTTAAAATGCTGATGAATAAACATGAATTTTCTCATGCAGATGCCAAACGAATTATTTCTCATTTTAATGAAAAATTTGGCATCTGTCATCACTGTAATTACGAACAGCTAAAAACAGAAAATATTTCCTGCCCAAAATGTAGAGCTTATAATTATAACTGTGAAGTAGGTGATTCTTTCGATCAAAAGTCAGTATTCAATTAGAGTGACTTGTCTAAATTAGACTCTTCACTTCTTCTTCTGATTTCACTACTAAATTTCTGAAGCTCTTTCTGTTGTATCTATTTCTAAAAACCCATCTTTGTCAAAAAAAGAATGAATATCTATCTTGATAGTAGCATTCGCGGCAGATTCATAGGCTTCATAACTATCGTAATAAAAATCTGGTACGGCAGCTCCCTCTGTACCAGATCTTACTCTTTGTACTCCTAGCCCCTTTTGTCCTGTAGTCTTTGTGTGGTGAATCCTCACTTGTTCTCCTACAGTTTCCCAAGTTCCAAAATCTGTTCGAATGCTAAAACAATAAGGATCATAAATGAATTTCCAAGTATGATCTGGAAGAAAAAAATGAGTCCCCTTGACGCAATCTAATCCCCATTCTTTTACTACATAATTGGATGGAAAATCTGTTGAGAGAGTATAATTATTTTGTACTTCTTTGCCCAAAGAGACCAATGAGGAATCCAATTGAGCATTCTTATTTCTAAAGAAAATTTGGATTTTTTCTTCATCTATTTTTTCAAAAAATTTACGCTGTCCCTCCATCACTTGGAAAGAAAATAGTTCTTTCCATTTATCATCAATATAAGTCATCATGTAAAACATATTCTCCTCTCCTGCTCTACCTTCCATCACATAGGTAACTTCATCTCTACCATCATCATTCAAATCTCCTACATTATTGAAATGGATTAGTACTGGTAAGACAGTAGATTGCCTCAATTTCAGATCTGGTATTTTGGTAGTACTAGAAACTAAAAAAAGTAAACTATACTTTTCCAACTCAATGTTCTTTTCCTTTAATTCCTCTTGGATACCATCTCCATCAAAATCCCCTTTAATACTTGCGAGTGCAGTTGAAAGGCTATCTGATAAAACAAATTCACTAGATTCCATTGAAGGTTTCATATCATTACAGGCAAACGACAACAATGAAATGAAAGAAATAGTCATAATTCTACTTAGCATAACATAAAGAGTATTTGAAAACATTAACACCAAAAATTCACTATGAATATAACTTATATCAATAGTATTACCTGCTCATTATTAATACTTAGAGAAAGATCTAAACAAACTCTTTACTATCCCCCATAATTTATTAGATTTCTTGAATACACTAGGTTCTGAAACTATCCCCATAAACAGAATGGCATTACTTTTCTTCTCTCTTATAATAAAAACAAAAGGTCTATTTGCAACAAATTCAACATCAAAAACAGGTATTGATCCAATCATCATTCCGTATGTTGTAGACGCAACTTCCGTTCCCTTTTCATTTACCTTTATAACATTATTCTGCTTAATAATATTCCCCCCTCTTTCCAAATATTTTCCTGTAGTAAAGTTATATTCTGATAGATTTGCTATACTAGTTTCTTTAAATACATCCTCTAAATCAATTTCTGAGGTAATTTCGAATTTTGGAAAAGCAATCGCATATGATGATGTTTCTTTAAATTCTGTATGAATGCTTTTCCAATCAATCTTATCTAGATTTAAGATAAAGTCTCTAAATTCTTCTTTCTCATTTGGCAAATAAGCCTCAAATTGAATGTCATTATCTTTATAATCAATTGCTATAGCCTTATATTCTGCTGTATTCACGTAAGAAATAGGCTCTTCATTTGAACGCCCCAAGTAACCTACCTGAATAATTTCTCCATCCAATTTCTCAAAAGGTGATGGATAAGGAGGTGATTGGAATGTATTCAGCCATAAACTTTTGAAATAAAGTGTCGAAATCAATAATTCAACTTGATTTTCTGTTGGCAAAGGAAGATCAAGTTTCTTTATCAATCCATTTGTATTGCTACTAACCCATTTATTAATACGTTTTTTCACCCCATTATGAGAAAAATCGGTTCTAAATGTTTTGAAATAAGGGTAATTTATATCCTCTACAACTTCATCTTCTCCATACCAGAAAGAAGATGCTACTAAAAGCTTAGTATCTGAATCTTCTAAATGCTGAAGTACTGCATAAAAATCTGACCTAGAATATCCAAAACCATCTAATAGTTCAACTATTTCTTCTTCTAATAGATTATTATCATAAGTGGATATTATATCTAAAAAAATCAAAAACGAAATGGGTGAACATACTCGATTATCTAATGATTCATTATTAGATAATAACATCGCTTTTAATATTTCCCCTGTTTCATTATTCTTTTCCATAAATATTTGCTTTCATTAATCTTCGCCTTCAATTGTTATATCTAAATATTCGCTTCCAATTTTAAGAGAAAGAAGCAGATCAAGCGTTTCTCTATCTCCTGAAACAATTAGTAATTGATATCCATTTTCTTCATTTGAAATCTCTACCTCTTCGATTGCAGCTATTCTTAATGATAATGCCATTAAGCTATTAAAAGGAACATTTACAAACCATTTTTCTTGAACAGTTCCTTCCTTCAATTCACCAATTAAATAGAACTCATTGCGTCTTTTTATAGCGAAACTATCTAACACTTTAAATTGTCCTTGTTTGTCTTTCATAGTCATTTCTTTCTACCAAATAGTCTTGACAAAAAACTTTGTCTAGTCCTCTGCTCTATAATCCAAATTGGCTTGTCAGTTGGTCTTATAATTTTTGTATTTGGACCTAACTTTCCCCAAGGAAACCCAGTTCTTACTGGTTGGTCAGCTAAGTCGGCAACCAAAAAGGATTCTGGTAATTCAATCCGCTCATTTTCAAAGTTGTAATCCCTCTCATTTCTTTCCATTATTCCTACTTTTTTACCCCAGATTTCAATTACTGTCTTCTCATGAATAATGTCTAAGTTAGATTTATCCCCCTTAAGCCCAAACTCGTCAATATGTTTTATAAAATCAGTCAAGTTCTCTGAATGTTTTACAATTACTGCTGGATCGTGACATACATAATATACTGAATTCCAATTCCCTTTTGAATCTATATCTAAAACCCAAAAATTCCCCAATCCATCTCTAGCAAGCTGAATTGAATATGGAAATATTTCTTCAAACCCAAAATCACCCAATATATCAAATTGAATTTCTTCTAACGGTAAAAAATCAAACCCTTTACAATATCTTAATAATTCTTCCATTTCAATCGGTAAATATTTACTTGGAAGTTGATTTCTAAAGCTTTCAATTTCATTATCCCCCATTCCATCAAACAACCCAACTTTATAAATATCTCCATCTTCAGTTTCGTATTGATTTGTCAGAATTGATTGTAATTGTTCTTTAGGTGTCATTTTTTATTTTAGCTTGTGACTAATAAATCGGAGATATACTCTGTATTGAAAAAGAAGTTTTCTTGTTTTTGAAGGTGGGATATATTATTAGGTGTCTTTTTTATTTTTCAAAACCATATATTTCATTGCAATATCTATCCTTAAAGTCTTTCCCACTGTCGTATTCAGCAGGATTAACATAAGATATTATCCCAATTTTTGAATTTAAAAATATCTTTAATCGTTGGTAATATTCTGCCTCTGTTTTTAAAGTCCCATTAAATGTCAAACTAAATACTATTTGATCGTCCATAGTGATATTTGCCCCAACCATAATTCTATTTGGGTTATCTTCATACTTATTCCAATAAAATGTTTGTCTGACATTAGGAATTTTAGTGTAGGTACTGATCATTTGATCTTCTGATTCAAAGATATAATTTTCGTCATCTGGCTTCCCGACATAATCTAAATTTAAAGGCTCATATCCTGGGATATATTCGTTCAAAACAGAGTAAATCAATTCCTTTGATTTTTTTTCAACTAAGACTTGACAGATAATATCTTGTATAAATTCTTTTTTTTTCATTTATTTTAATGCTTTCACATACAACACGCAGTAAACTATCATAAGCACTTACTACCACTGTATGTATTGTGCCTTGCACTATCTATTTCTTATAAAGTAATCTGTTCTTAACCATATCCATAAAATCATTGTTGAATTCTTTATAGCTTCCTTGATCTCCAACTAATTCTTGGTCTACCATCAATATGGGGTACTCGTTTCCTTGATATGATTTTCGAGCATCAAAACATAAAAAGCCCCAATCTTCGTGATTGGCGAATGGTATAAACTTTTTTTCAATTAAATCTTCTTGAACCCAATCATATGAATAAAAGGTGCTATAATTTTTTTTCCAGCTATAAATTGGGTGAGAAAAAAATGTAACTTCCATTACTCTAGGCAACCACAATTTATAAAAGTGTTTGTACTTCAAAAAAGTTTTAAAACTGTTTGGAAGCTCACAATTTACGATCCCTTCCAATTCTTTTATATCAGAATCTGTAACTGTACTTTCAATCGCTTTCCATTTGTTATATTCTTGACTTCGGTCAAACGATTCATCTTTCATTTCTTTTGGAAAATTTCCAGATTTTGTCATTAATCCCAATCTATTTAATTCAATTAGGCCATCATCAATAAACTTATAAATTAGCTCTTTATCTTGTGCTGTCATTTTTATATTTTGTGGTATAACATAGGACAAAAATATGCTCTTTTTTGAAAAAGAAATTTTCTTATTTTTATAGTTCAGTACAGCTCATATTTTGAGCGGTATAACTTAAAGGAAAATTGACTCGAACATTCTGTGCATGGTGCTTATCCTGGAAGGTATACACTTTATACCTCATTGTTATCGCGTTTTTTCACCCTCTTACTATTTTCAATTTAGCTCCAATCTCTTTTGCATTATTCGCAAGTTCTTCCATGCTATTTATATCTTCAGTAGTTATCCATTTACCCATTTCACAATTTCTCAATAATTCCAATGATTTTAAAAAATCATCAATTCCAAGTTCGTAACCATTATAGTCCCAACAATCTGTCCAGCCCCTTGCCTCGTTCCATTCTCGCATAAAGATTGGGAGAGAACCGTACTCGATAGTCTTATATATTCTTGTCGAAAAATTCTTCGCCTGCCAAATCAAAATAACCTCCATCAAAAATAACGGCTATTCTCTGCTCTTTGTCTTCATACCAGAGAATATCTTCTTTTCCACATGCAAGAACTCCACATTTGGGACATGACTCAATCTCATTTTTAACAACATCAAAAATGAACTTTTGTCCGTTTGATTCTATTTCGAGAATTTCCATATTAATTTTCAAATGTATTACAATAGGGTATAAACACTATTTCTAAAAAAGAAGCGAATTTATTTTTTCAAGATGGGGTTTATTCCTTCATCTGTGCTGTCTGACCGAAGGGAAGAACAGTAATGTCGCGACAACTTTACGCCAAGAAATTTCAAGGAATTTTTATAATATGATTAAAGTAGTGAAAAAACCTAAATTTTTAAAAGCCACATATGTCATATGTCTTGTTCCCTGCAGTATCGTTTAAGAAGAAAGAATATACGCACCTTTTTTATCTACATATATAATATCTTTATCACCATTTATTTCACCATCTTTATATAAGAGTTTGATAGGAGCGTCTATCGAGAATGACCATCTGGGATAATCTTCATTAAAAAGCCCATTTGTACTCTGGGGATATTTTTTATAAGTCCTTTGGTTGTATTTTGGTAAGAGTACATTTATAAAAGCTTTTTCAGCATCGTAATATATATAATTGTCGTTTGGGATAACCCTAGATTCAAAGTCTTTAGAATGTTGTAAGCTAACGCTTCTCACATCAGAAGTTTTATGAATCTCAAAGAATAGAACATGTATTTCTTTTGATGGTTTTACTCCTAATGTTGCTGCCTCTTCAAGTGCTAGTATTCTTTGAATGTTTTCATGTTTTGATATTCTTTTCCAAATGTCTTGAATAACAGCTTCTCCAACATATAAAACTTCAAATTCTAATAATTCCGAATAATCACCTTTGATTTCACAAGAAAGTTTTTTAGAAAATTTTTGCTCTAAAATAGCATCAGGTGTATACCATTTGATAAGATTGTCCTTTTTATCTTTGATAAAAATACTTTCAAAAAGAGTGATGGCTGAATCACTACCGTTATGATTTATAAAATCACTTTCTAAGTCGATTTTATAATCAATATTTCGACTAATGATTACTTCTTTCTGGTACAAAGGCAACTCAACATCGACCTTTTCATTAGTTTTGAAATTTATTATTTCAAAAACTAGTATGTCTTGCTTTATTTTAATCTTTTGGAAGAGTAGTATAGGTCTTTTACACACTATGTAAAGTGAAGAACCTTTGAGTATTCTATGTAATTCAGAGTCATTCTTTGAGTAAATAAAATGTTCTAAACTAAGAGGGGATAGTGCTAATTTGAAGTCACAATGAAATTGAATTTTTGACATAGAAGTAAAGTTTTATATTCTAGGAAGCGTGTGCCCTGCTAATTGGAGTTTTCCAAAAAAAATGAAATTATCTGGAATGAGGTTTTTTTAGCGGGTTATTATGTATCGAGCGAAGCGATGACACATCAATATATGTAAAAAGCACCAATATTGAGCAAACCTTTTCGATAACCAACTATTATATCCTCCCCAGCTACAAACCCTCAATTACAAAATAGCTCAAAATTCAACCACACCTCTACCCTTCTATCATCCCACGTATTTTTTCATAGACAAACTGTGGCTTTTGTGGTCGCCAGATGATATTGAATTCGTGCCCAAAATTGACATAATGTTGAATATCGTGTTCCTCCATCTCGTCTAATACATGATCTAGCATCCCTACCAGACAAATCCAGCCGCCTTCATCGGCTACATCATTGTACCACTCTTCATAGTAACTATCGTCACTGCCATGAAAATTCAGTACATTTTCGCCGATCAAAATAAATTTGCAGATCCCCTCATTCTGAAGCGGATCTATCAGATTATCTTTGAGTATCATAATATCATTATTGATACAGTCATTCCACTCTCCTATCAGCTCAATGATAGCGTATTCATCGGCATAATTGGCATACAATATTTTGGCATACAAGGTTTCGGATCCAATCTCATCCCATTGAGGATGAATATAATAATTGTATACCTTTTGAGAAAATTCAAACTCACTGTATTCTCGCCCATAAAAAGGGGATTTTTGGTCTGTTTCGGCTGTATATTCCAGTCTCCACCTAAAATGTGGTTCTAGTTGATGCATATCTTTTGTTTTGTCTACAAAAATAGTAAATTTGCAAAGAAATTATTTTCACTTTATTACGAATATTTCGGAATAAAACCATTCAAATAAAACAATCGTCATGAATAGAAACGAAGTAAGAGAAATTACGGTTCATCAATTGAAAGAAATGATGGATAATAAAGTAGATTTTGCTATTATTGATGTCCGTGAGCCAGACGAAGTAGAAATCTGCAATATTGGCGGTATCAATATTCCATTAGGTGCTATTGATGTCAATGTGGATAAAATCCCTAGAGATAAAATGACTATTCTCCACTGTAGAAGTGGTAAAAGAAGCCAAATGGCGGCCTTCTTTTTACAACAAGAACATAGTTACGAAAACTTATATAATCTAGCTGGTGGTATTATTGATTATGCCAAAAAGATTGATGACAGTTTGACCTTGTACTAAGAGCATGTTTTAAAAGCATGTCTAAATTTATCTTAATTTGCAATAATGATCCAGAGAATAGAACTCGCCCTCACACCAAAAGAAGCCACAGAAGTGGCTACTATTGAACAAAAAGCTCACAAAAAAGCTAAACTTAAAAAAGGGCAAAAAATAGAAGCAGTTGTCGTGATTCGCAAGTCAATAGATGCTCGCTCTAAATATCCTATCGTTAGGCTGTTGGTAGAGGCTTATATTGACGAAAAACCAACGACATCAACTTCTATTGTCAGTGGCTATGCTTCTGTATCTGAAAGACCTGCTGTACTAGTTATTGGAGCTGGTCCAGCAGGTTATTTTGCTGCTTTGCAGCTCATAGAGCTTGGTCTTAAACCAATCATTATTGATAGAGGAAAAGATGTTCGAGCGAGAAGAAGAGACCTCAAAGCCATACAACAAGATGGAGTAGTCAACCCTGACTCTAACTATTGTTTTGGAGAAGGAGGAGCAGGTACCTATTCGGATGGAAAACTCTATACTCGCTCCAAAAAACGGGGTAAAATCGAAAAAATACTTCGATTGCTCGTAGAGCACGGTGCTACTACTGATATTTTGATTGATGCTCACCCACATATTGGTTCCAATAAGCTACCTAAAGTAGTCGCTAATATTCGAGAAACGATCTTAAAATATGGCGGAGAAATCCACTTTGATAGTAAAGTAACGGATCTCATTATTGAAAAAAGTACGAGTGGACAGCGTTCTATTCGTGGTGTGGTTGTCAATGAGGGAAAAGAATACTTTGGAGCCGCTACTGTACTAGCTACAGGGCATTCCGCTCGTGATATTTATACCTTACTTTATCGGAAAAACATTCGCATAGAGGCAAAAGATTTTGCTCTAGGAGTTCGTATAGAACATCCTCAATCGCTTATTGACAAGATCCAATACAATCAGCCCAAACGGAGCGAATATTTGCCTGCTGCAAGTTATGCTTTGGTTTGCCAAGTAGAAGACAAAGGGGTCTTTTCTTTTTGTATGTGCCCTGGTGGGCTAATTGTCCCTGCCGCTACGGCTCCTAACGAACTAGTGGTCAATGGAATGTCTCTATCTAGGAGAGACTCTCCTTATTCCAACTCTGGAATGGTTGTGGCAGTTAGCCTAAGTGACTTAGAATCTTATTCAAAATTGCCTTATGAGGGAATTGAAGATCCTATTTTCAATGGTTTAAAATTTCAACAAGCTGTAGAACAGAAAATGTTCCAAGCAGGCGATGGTAGTCAAAAAGCCCCTGCACAAAGAATTGTTGATTTTTGTAATAAAAAAATATCTTCCACATTGGCAGACACGTCCTATATACCAGGTCTACACAGTGCAGATATGAATGAGCTGCTCCCTGACTGGATTGCCAAACGCCTTCGCAAGGCACTTCCTCAATTTGATAAAAAGAAAAAAGGCTATTACACCAACGAAGCTCAGATCATTGGAACAGAAAGTCGTACCAGCTCTCCTATTCGTATTCCTAGAGACAGTGCTACCCTAATGCACCAAGATGTAGCAGGTCTATTTCCATGTGGTGAAGGGGCTGGTTTTGCAGGAGGGATTGTATCTGCTGCTATGGATGGCGAAAATGTAGGAAAGGCGGTTGCTCAATTACTAGATAGTTGATATATATCCAATGAATGACAAAAGCTTCTATTTTTGGCAACAATGGCTAGTTTATGCTAATATTATGGCACTATTGGTAGGTTTACTGTGTGCATTTGCTGGTAATTCATTTTTTTTTAGTCTGCATAATTACTATACAGAAGAAGTCTTCTTTGAGGGGCAACCTATGACAGGTAATTTACTATACTTCAAAAACTGGTTGTTTGGAATTATAGGAGGAACTATTGTTGGTTTTCATTTATTGATGCTCTTTATCATCAAAAATGCTTATCGCAAAAAAGAAAAATGGGCCTATCAAGCATTATGGACAGGACTACTCTCTTGGTTTTTCATTGATAGTGGCATTTCTCTTTATTATGGAGCAATTCATAATATTATTATTATCAACTTAGCAGCTTTAACCTTGATTGCTATACCACTAATCGCCACTAGACAAGAATTTTAAATCACCTAAAAAATTAACGCTATGAATGATAATACAATCAATAGCTTAAGAGCGGCATTGGAACATTCACCCAATAACATTCCTCTGAGAACGCTCCTAGCTGAAACATTGCTACAAGCTAATAGACTGGTAGAAGCGGAAAAAGAATATACTCTATTGATCAAAAGCACTCCTGATCCTAAAGCTAAAATAGGTCTAGCGACTATTTTTTTCAGGACAGAACGCTACTCTGCTTGCAATGTTATTTTGGAAGAAGTGATTGATAAAGGTAGCAATGATTTAGATACACTGGTACTTTACACAAAGGGGCTGGTAAAAGAAAATGACCTCCATAGGGCTATTGAGATTTATCAAAAAGTACTACAAATAGATCCCAACTACACCAACGAAGAACTAGATAGTGAACTGAGAGTCGTCTCCAATCCCGCCAAAGAAACAGACGAACCAACGAAATCAACTGATAATCGTTTCTTGCAGAAACCAACCATTAATTTTGATGATGTGGGTGGAATGCAACGTACCAAAAAAGAAATTGAGCTTAAAATCATCAAACCACTCCAACACCCAGAGCTCTACAAAGCCTATGGTAAAAAAATAGGGGGTGGTATCCTCCTGTATGGTCCTCCTGGCTGCGGAAAAACATTCATTGCGAAAGCTACAGCGGGACAGGTCAATGCGAAATTTATCAGTGTCGGGCTGAATGATATTTTGGATATGTGGATTGGAAGTAGTGAGAAGAATCTACACGAAATCTTTGAACTAGCTCGTGGAAATACTCCTTGTGTCTTATTTATTGATGAAATAGATGCTCTAGGAGCTAGTCGTAGCGACATGAAAAAATCGAGTGGTCGCCATTTAATCAATCAATTTTTGCAAGAATTAGATGGTGTTGACTTTGATAACGAAGGTATTCTGGTACTAGGTGCCACCAATACTCCTTGGAATCTCGACCCTGCATTCAGAAGACCAGGCAGATTTGATCGTATTGTGTTTGTAGCACCTCCCGATGAAGAAACTAGAGTTTCTATTCTAAAACTCAAACTTAAAAATAAACCTACCGAGGGGATTGACTATAAAAAAATTGCTAAAAAGACAGCAAATTTTTCAGGAGCTGATTTAGATGCTGTCATTGATATTGCTATTGAGTTCAAGCTAGAAGCCTCTTTCGAAGATGGTCTACCACAACCTATCAACACCAATGACCTTCTAAAAGCTGCCAAAAAACACAAAGCAAGTACGCAAGAATGGTTTACTACCGCCAAAAATTTTGCTCTTTTCGCCAATGACTCAGGCTTGTACGATGACATTTTGGCTTATCTCAATATCAAAAAATAATTCATGCAAGACGATCCTAGACGTTCAAAAGTAACGATATTACTGAATCAAAAACGATTTGATTCAGCAGAAAAAATACTAAGAGATTTATTATCCGAAGAGCCCAATGATGTACAAGCCTTAGCTCTATTAGTAGAATGTTATCTTGGTCAAGATAAGATGGAAGATGCCCGTACCATTTCTAATACTACAATTGGATTAATCCCTGATGAGCCGTTTCTGTACTATCTCCGTGCTAGAGTTTCTATTCAAGAAAACAAACTAGTGGAAGCTGAAAAGGATTTGAAACAAGCTATTCATCTATACGCCTTTGATGCAGATTATTTTGCTTTATTAGCTCAAATCAAACTTGCTCAAAAAGAGTTTGATGAAGCACTAGATCTTTCTGAACAGGCACTAGAAATAGATGCTACTAATCTACTAGCACTTAATACAAGAAGTACAGCACTCATCAAACTCGACCGAAAAGAGGCCTCTTTTCAAACCATAGAAGGGGCCTTAAGAGAAGACCCTAACAACCCCTATACCCATGCTAATTATGGATGGGGATTGCTCGAAAAAGGCAATCACAAAAAAGCATTGCATCATTTCAAAGAAGCATTGCAGGCAGACCCTACTTACGAATATGCTCAAAGTGGTATGTTAGAGGCCATAAGAGCCACCAACCCTATTTATCGTGCTTTTCTGAAATATGTCTTCTGGATAGATAACCTAACTTCTAAATATCAATGGGGCTTCTTGATTGGTTTTTATCTTTGTTTTCAAGTAATTAGACGTTTCTCAGATGCCAATCCTGCTTTACAGCCTTATTTAACACCTCTGCTATTCATCTTAGCAGCCATTGCTTTCTCTACTTGGATTATCAAACCAATCAGCAACCTTTTTCTGCGATTCAATCCTTATGGTAAGCTCTTGTTGACAGAAAAGGAAAAAATGAGTTCTAATTTTGTCGCAACTAGTCTTTTAGTAGCTGTATGGAGTCTTATTGGTTACTTTATTGCTAGTGATGCTCGTTACCTCTCCATTACATTTATTGGCGTCGTGATGATGATCCCATGTAGTATTATGTTTCAACCCGCTAAATACAAAAATGCCTTTCTCATCTATACCTTGATAATGGGAATTGTTGGACTGCTGTCTATCTATGTTGCATTCACGCAATATATCTTCTGGAATCAATTTTCATTGATTTTCATATTTGGTATTTTTGCTCTACAATGGATTAGCAATTTCATATCTATTGAACAAGATCAGGCATAAATAGTATCTTTTTTCCCTTCCCAAATCATTTTCAATTAATTACCCATTCATTTTATTGCAATTATTATAAATATATAATACCTTAATTATAGGCGTTATCACTATGACACCTAGTTAACACAAACACTACTTATTTATGAAATGGATAACTCTCTTCTTATTCGTTGGTCTTATTAGTTATGAGACCAATGCACAAAGCTCATTTTGGATAAATGGTCAAATACGTCCCAGAATGGAAATGCGAAATGGTTACAAAACACTGCAATCGGACACCTCTACCATTGGGCTCTTTATCGAACAAAGAAGTCGCATAAGCCTTGGCTACAAAAATACTTTTGCAGAATTTTTTGTAGCCGTTCAGGATATCCGAGTATGGGGAAGTACTCCGCTCGTCAATCAAGCTGCAGGTAATTTTGGTTTATTTGAGGGTTGGGGAAAAATAAAACTTAATACTAACTTTTCGCTCAAAATAGGTCGTCAAGTATGGAGCTATGATAACCAACGTATATTAGGAGGACTTAATTGGCTTGCTCAAGCTAGAGCTCACGACGGTGTTTTGTTAGCCTATCAGAATGATAGTAGTACAACACACCTACAGTTAGGCCTAGCCTATAATGTAGCAACAGCAAGTCTCAATCAAATACCCTATACTGTTGGAGGAAACTACAAAACGATGCAGTTTGTTCGATTCAGAAAACTATTCAAAAGTTTTAATTTTTCCATCTTAGCAATGAATTTAGGGCAAGAAAGTAATAGCAATGCAACAAAAATAAACTTTGAATTGACTGCTGGAGGAATTTTTAATATTAATATCAAACGTTTAGCAATTACACTGGAGGGATATTACCAATATGGCTATGGCAAAAATGATTTGCTCAAAAATGCCTATCTAGGAGCATTCAAACTAAAGTACAAATTAGATAATATACATTTTGGACTTGGTGCGGACTGGCTATCTGGTACCGAACGAAGCAATCTAAGTACACAAGACAATGCTTTTAACCCTTGGATGGGAACCAATCATATTTTTTATGGTCATCTCGACTATTTCTATGTGGGTAGTAGTCATGGCAATGTAGGGTTGATTGACGGCTATGCGAGTATCGCTTACCAGAAAAAAGGAAAATGGAAAACGACACTTGCCTACCACTATTTTCATGCTCCTTCAGATCTATCTCCATTAACCGCTCCTAGCAATAGTCTAGGGCATGAAATTGACTTCACCTTTCATTATACGATCCAAAAATACTTAAAACTGCATCTAGGTTATGCCCACTTGATTGGAAATCAGTCTTTAGAACAATTAAAACCAACGGGCGAAGTAAATAATATCAACAACTGGGCGTGGTTAATGTTGGACTTCAATATGGAAATTTTTAGATACAAAAAAGAAGCTAATAAGAATACCTTACATTCTCAACGATTCTAGAGCATGCTATAAAATAACCCCCGCTTATCAATAGCATTCGCATTGAATTCACCCCTCCCCAAAATTTATTTTTGCCCATTTCAAAAAAAACAAAACTATTACTGGTGAAAAATTAAATTAACAAAATATCATAAGTTAATAAAGTGTTAAACACAAATACATTAACATTTTATTTCCCTCTTATTCACGTATTATCCTTAATATACATTAAAATAAAATGTACTGCACTAGTACATCTCACTACCCTACAAGAGATAACAATTTTAGTTTATTTGAATCTGCTACTACATGTTTCTGTTATTCTATTTTATTACACACATTACTAAATCTTCTGGCCATGAAACTCCTCTATTCCCTAACATTCCTATTACTGGCATCTTATGCCACAGCGACACCTAACCCTACTGAAAACTACTTCACTTACCAAGATGATGATGATCTTATTGGTAAAGCTGTCAACATGGCTGGTTATCAGCGTATGCTTACGCAACGATTGGCTAAATGCTATCTAGCAAGTTCCACCAAAGCAAATACACAGCTTCATCTAACTCAGATTGCTAATGATATCAAAAAATTTGAGGAGAATTATAACAATATCAAAGCACTCAAACTGATGAGTAAGCCATTAAAAGATATTAATTATGCTTTAGACTATTGGCAAGATTACAAAGCAATCCTACAATCTCCGCATTCTCCTGAGAATATTCAGAAAATAATGAATACCAATACAGAGATGCTTACCAGATGTCATCAAGTTGTCGTGAGTCTAGAGAAGTATGCAAAAAGAATGAGTGGTGGCTCCAAAATCAATAATAGTTATGTCGAATTAGCTCACTTGACCAATATATCAGGAAGACAACGTATGCTTTCACAGCGTATCATGCTGTATTACCTTGCCAATCGTCTTAAAGTAGATAACAGTAAAATCACTACTATACTTAATGAAAGTATTGGATTGTACAGTAAGTCATTAGACGAACTTACGGGATCACTAGAAAACACTCCGGAAATTGACTATAAATTGGTTCGCTTAATCAGCGATTGGAGAAGATTGGAAACACTCTGCAAAAATCTTGATAATTTATCAGATACTGAGTTGAGCCAAATCGTATCTCTAGGTGATTTGCTTTTATCTGAAATGGATATTGTCACCAAAATGTATGAAGACTTAATTGATACTCATGTTGCTTCATTGATACTTGGTAATGCAATCAATAAAGCAGGAAAACAAAGAATGCTTACTCAGAAGATGGCCAAAGCATACTTAGCTATTGAATTAGGAATCGAAAAAGAAAAACATAAAAAAGAGATAAAAAAAGCAAAAGAAACTTTTCAAAAAGCGTTAACCGAATTAGCTAAGTACGCTCCTTCCAAAGAAATTAAAGAAGCGATAGGAGAAGTAGAATTCTTATGGGAAGATTATGCAACAATAGTTAATAACTATGATGACACTAAAAACAACTCTGTCAAAATTTTACAAAACAATACTGAACTATTAAGAGCGTGTAACAATGTAGTATTGTTACTAAAAGTATATGCTAAAACTATTACAGGTAATGATAAGTTTGATACGGAACTAGTAGGACTGATTGACAAAGCAGGGAAACAAAGAATGCTCTCTCAAAGAATGGTACTCTACTGTATGGCTTCTAATTGGGATGGAAAAACTGATAATACTGATCGGTATCTAAATAAAACAATAGAAGACTACGGAGATGCTCTAGAGACACTAAAAAGAAACTCTAAGAATACAATAGAAATACAAGAAAAACTAGAAGTAGTTAGTGCCAACTGGAGAAAAATACACAATGCTTGTGGGGAGTCCAATGTCCAACAAAATATATTGGAGTTGAGTACGATACTACTTAATGACATGAATCAAGTGACCAATATGTATGAAAGTATTATTGCTAACCTGATGAAGGCTGAAGCTATAAATAAGGCAGGGAGACAACGGATGTTAACCCAAAGAATAGCCCTAAATAGTTTAGCAATCAATATGGGGTTAGACGCTAGTTCAAGACAACATCAACTCAAAAAAGATATGCTTCTTTTTGACAAGCAACTTGATGAATTAAAAATATTCTTAGGAAATCAATCAAAAAAATCTTCCATCAATAGTACTATTGCTAATTGGAAAAAATATAAATCTTTGGTCAGTAGCAATTTGTCAGATGCTCAGATCGAAGAGTTGATTACAGCCAACAATACCTTACTAGATAACTGTGAAAACCTAATGAGTGAGATTACAGGAAAAGAAAATTTGAGTCGCTCAGAAGAATTGATTCAGGTAGCAGGTAGACAACGAATGTTATCACAGCGTATCACACTTTACATCTTAGCTTACAAAAAAGGGATTCAACCTGAAAAATGCCAAGAAATTATAAAAAAATCTATTGGAGAATATAAATCTGCTCTCGTTACTATGGATCGTGCTAGTCTCAATACTCCTGAAGCATTTAATCATCTCGAAAAGATGGAAAGCACCATATCAAAAGTAGAAAAATTGACTAATCAACTCAACAATGTGGACTTATATCAAATACTAATGACAAGCAATATTACCCTAACAGAGGCAGAAAGTTTAACCAAAATCTATGAAAAACTAGCACTAGAACGCCAGAGTAAATCATAAAACTCAAATAATACCATATTAAAATAATATCATATTAAAATATTCATTTCTAGTTGAATCAAAATACTACAATCATCTTTAGCTAAGGGCTAAAGATGATTTTTTTTATACTATTCAAATCTATAAATCCATCTTTTTATTTTTTTCATTTTGGCAAAAAAATAGTTTTTCACTCAAATTTGTGGTTTATTTGTGACTTATTTTTAGCATGTTCGTTATAATAATAAAAAAATGCAACTACAATGAAATTACTTTTCACTATCTCTCTGTTAATACTAATTAACACGATCCATTTCGCCTATCCTACTACTACTCAATACTATGAGGACGAAGATATGATTGGGAATGCTGTAAATTTGGCTGGATACCAACGTATGCTCACACAACGATTAGCTAAATGTTATTTAGCTAGTATGGCAAAAGCTAATACACAAATTCACCTTATCCAAATAGCCAATGACATCAAAAAATTTGAAGAAAACTATATCAAAATAAAGAATTTAAGATTAGTTAGTAAACCACTCAAAGATATTAAGCATGCTCTAGACTATTGGGAAAACTATAAGGCTGTGCTAGAAACGCCAGCTTCCCCAGAAAGTATTCAACAAATAATGGACATGAATACAGAAATGCTAGATAGATGCCACCAAGTAGTATTGAGCCTAGAGAAATACGCAAAAAGATTAGGTGACGATTCTAAGACAAAAAATAGTTATTCCGAACTCGCTCATTTGACAAATATCTCGGGAAGACAAAGAATGTTGTCTCAACGTATCCTACTCTATTACCTAGCTCACAGATTAGGTATGAAAAACAAAAAAACAATTAAAATTTTAGACGAAAGTACTACATTATATAGCACTTCTCTTGACCAATTAACGCGATCACTAGAAAACACTCCTGAAATTGACTACAAACTAATTCGTCTTGTTAATGACTGGCGAAGATTAGAAACCCTTTGTAAAAATTTGGATGAACTATCTGATGACGAATTTAATCAAATTGTATCTCTAGGAAATTTACTGCTTTCTGAGATGGATGTTATTACCAAAATGTATGAAAACTTAATTGACAAAAGAGTTGCTTTTGTTATATTAGGTAATACGATCAATAATGCAGGTCGTCAACGAATGTTATCTCAAAAAATGGCAAAAGCATACTTAGCCATCGAACTTGGTATTGAAAAAGAGAAGCACAAAACAGAGATTTATAAATCCAAAACAACTTTTGAAAAAGTGCTTTCAGAACTTCATGTCTATTCCCCTTCCAAAGAAATTAAGGAGGCTGTAGAAGAAGTACAGTTTCTCTGGCAAGATTATGCCACAGCCATTACAGATTTTTCTAATACAAAAATTAATTCCACCCAAATACTACAAAGTAATACCGAACTTCTAAGAGCGTGCAATAATGTAGTTTTGTTATTAAAAGTCTATGCGAAAACCATAACAGACAATGATAAATTAGACATAGAGCTTGTTGGTCTGATTGACAAAGCAGGTAAACAACGTATGTTATCACAGCGTATGGTACTTTATTGTATGGCATCTAACTGGGAAGGTAAAACGAATAATACTGATCGATATTTACATAAAACCATTCAAGATTATGGCAATGCTCTAGAAGAACTACAAAAACATCCTAGAAATACTACTGAGATTAAAGAAAAACTAGCCATTGTTAATACCAACTGGCAAAAAATACATAATGCTTGTGGATCAGAAGACAAAAAACAAAATATAATAGAGCTTAGTAATACACTGCTGACTGATATGAATCAAGTAACCAGTATGTATGAAAATATCATTACAACTATAATCAAAGAAGAAGCGATTAACAAAGCAGGAAGGCAACGAATGCTTACACAACGGATTGCACTAAATTGCATTGCCATTAATATGGGGCTAGATGCCAACTCAAGGCAAATTCAATTAAAAAAAGACATTTTACTCTTTGAAAAGCAGCTTAACGATATACAAACATTCATTGCAGATAAAACTGCTACTGAGTCGATTATCACAAACTGGGATGAATACAAAACTATTGCCGCAAGTGATTTATCAGATATCAATCAAATTGAAGCACTTCTCGATGCTAATACTCCTCTCCTTGATAATTGTGAAAGTATTGTCAATGCTATCAGAGGAGAATATAACCTAACTCGTGATCAAGAACTTATTCAAATATCAGGTAAACAGCGAATGTTATCTCAACGTATTACACTTTATATTTTAGCTTACAAAAAAGGTATTCAACCTAAAAAATGTAAAGAAATTATTGCTGATGCTATTATGAAGTACAAGTCTGCACTAAAAACAATGAATCGTGCTGGAATTAACTCACCAGAAGTATTTGACCACCTAGAAAAAATGGAGACTACCATCAATAAACTAGAGCGATTTACGACACAACTAGACTATGTAGATTTGTATCAAGTACTTATGGCTAGTGATATTACACTGACCGAAGCAGAAAGTCTCACCAAAATCTATGAAAAACTAGTAATGGCAAGAGAAAAGAGATCTTAAGTAAGATTATATCTACTAAGTACCAGATCAAAAATAAGGATAGATAAAATCACAGAGATTTTTGCTATATAATTCCCACAGTTTCATGTGGGACAGAAAGGCAAAAAACGTTGGGATAGCCTTAGCCTGTCCCAACGGACGTAGGGGCTATTACGAGGCTTTTTAACAATGAACGAATGTACCCTTTGGGTCAATGTCTAGTAGACATTGAATGAAGAGAACCGTTCACGGGTATAGATACAAAAATATCGCTTGATTTTACTATTAACTATTTTTGATTTGGTACTTAAGGTTTATTACCAATAGGTTTTCATCGAAAAAGTCTACTTTCGAGTGGCAATAACTTTTTTTTAAATCATCTTTGATACTCTAGTCAAAGATGATTTTTTATATTACTATCAATATCCTATTTTTAGTGTTCTAAACTAAACTGACTAAATACTTCATGACAAAACTAATCCACACCACCTCTGTTATCATTTTAATTTTGGTGAGTTGCCTAATGTGCCAATCCGATCTTCCTACACAGAAAATCCTAGCTACTTCTTTTGTTCAAGATTCTATTTATAGCCCTTCCCTTATCGCAGACTTAATCTTAGAAGATTATAGCAAAAAAGAAAAAATTTGGGTAGATGCTCAGATGCAAAAATTAAATAAAGATGAAAAGTTAGGTCAACTATTCATGGTGGGTGCTTACCCTCAAAACGGAAGTAGTGATGAAAAGAAAGTGATTGCTGATATTGAAAAACATCATGTTGGGGGATTAATTTTCTTCCGAGGCACAGAAAGTAGGATTGCTCAGTTGACCAATAAATACCAAACCAAAGCTAAAAAGATACCATTGATGATGTCAATGGATGCAGAATGGGGAACCAATATGAGAGTACGCAATGCCATCAAATATCCTCGTCAACTCATGATGGGGGCGATCCAAAATAATGCCTTGATTTATGAGTTTGGAACCGCAGTTGCCAATGAATGTAAAGCAATGGGGATTCATATTAATTTCGCTCCTGTAGTAGATGTCAATAATAATCCTGCCAATCCTGTCATTGGAGATCGTTCTTTTGGGGAAAACAGAGAAAATGTAACCGCTAAGGCTTTTCAATATATCAGTGGTCTCCAAGATAATGGGGTCATGGCTTGTGCCAAACATTTCCCTGGTCATGGGGATACCGATGTAGATTCACACAAAGACCTTCCTATTATTAGACACAATATGGCTCGTCTAGATAGTATAGAAATGTATCCCTTTCGTAACTTGGCTCAACAAGGAGTACAGTCTATGATGGTGGCACACTTACATATACCTGCTATTGATTCTACTCCTAATCTGCCCATCACACTATCTAAACCTGCTGTAACCGGTATTTTGAAAGAAAAATTAGGTTACAAAGGACTTATCTTTACGGATGCACTCAATATGAAAGGAGTAACCAAACATTTCGCTGATGGAGAAACCGACTTAAGAGCATTACTAGCAGGAAATGATATTTTATTGGTTACACAAGACATTCCCAGTGCCAAAAAGAAAATAAATGCTGCGATTAAAGAAGGTAAAATTAGTTGGGAGGAAATTGAACGTAGAGTTCGAAAGATCCTTCGTGCCAAATATAAAATGGGCTTAAGTAATTATCAACCTGTTTCGACAAATAACATTTACAAAAAACTCGTTACGCCACAAACCAAAGCCCTCAAAAGAGATATTGTTGCCAGTGCGATTACGCTCGCCAATGATCCTAATAATCTAGTTCCTATCAACGTTACCGACAATATCGCTTGTATTAGTGTCAATACCAGTAAAGGAGAAACTGTATTTCAACGAGAACTGAAACGCTATGGGGTCAAAAGTTTCTACACCAGCAATAAACGAGTACTCAATGGCCGCATGAATGCTCTTAAACGTAAAAAAGCAGTCATTGTCGCCGTTCACAATGTAGGGCGTTCTATCAAAAACGACTTTGACATTCCTGCTGCTATTCAGCGTTTTGTTCAGGAGCTAAGTGGTTCTACCAAAGTCATTATCGTCAATTTCGGGACTCCTTATGGACTAAAATTCTTTGATAAAGCTCAAGCAGCTATAGTAGGATATAATGATGAGGACTTGACCCAACGATTAGTCGCTCAAGCAATCTGTGGGGTCATTCCATTTGAAGGCAAACTCCCTATTTCTGCTTCCAAAAAATATAAATATGGTATGGGAAAATATACCACTCCAAATCGACTGCCTTATGCTACACCAGAAACAGTAGGAATGAATGCTAGTAAACTGGCGAAAATGAACCAAATAGCATCCGAAATGATTCGAGCTAAAGCTGCTCCTGGATGTCAAGTATTGGTAGCTAAAGATGGGAAAATTGTTTTCCATAAAGCCTATGGGCATCATACCTACAAAAAACGAAGAAGGGTACAACTAGATGATGTCTATGATTTAGCATCAGTCACTAAGGTCGCTGCTACTACTATTTCGCTAATGAAACTATACGAACAAGGCAAATTAGACATCAACAAATCTATTGGCTACTATCTACCAGAATTAAAAGGTTCTAATAAAGCAAATCTAAAAATCAAAGACATTCTTGCCCATCAATCAGGTCTAAAACCTTGGATCCCCTTCTATACCAGAACATTAGATGAAAATAAAAAACCACTCTATGGAAAATACTATTCCAAGACTAAAACAAGAACACATCAAATCCCTGTTGCCAATCAACTTTATTTTGCACAAGGGGAAACCGACTCTGTTATTTGGCAACGTATTTACGACCAAGACTTACGAAGCTCTACCAGCTATCGTTACAGTGACTTAGGTTTTATACTATTCACCAGACTGGTCAAAAAACTCTCTGGAAAAACACTGGATGAGTTTGCAGCAGAACAGTTTTATCGCCCCATGGGATTGGGTATGATTACATTCAATCCACTACAAAATGGCATTGATAAATATCGGATTATCCCAACAGAAGAAGACGACTATTTTCGCTATCAAAAAGTACAAGGGCAAGTCCATGACATGGCTTCTGCCATGCTTGGAGGTGTATCTGGTCATGCGGGACTTTTCGCGACCGCTACTGACCTAGCAGCAGTCTACCAGATGCTTACAGATGGTGGAGAATTTGGAGGCAAACGTTACCTCAAAAAAAGCACGATTGACAAATTTTCAGCCAAATATGATCGTAATTCTAGACGAGGACTTGGATTTGATCGAAAAGAGGTTAGAGATGGGAAAACCAAAAGCTCCGTCAATGTTGCTTGGCAAGCTTCTAATAGGACCTTTGGACACTTAGGGTTTACAGGTATTGGAGCTTGGGCAGACCCAGAAAATCGTTTGGTCTATTTATTTTTATCCAATAGAACTTACCCTGATATGGAAAATTCAGGTCTCATTCGCAAAGATATTCGTACACGTATGCACGAAGTAGCTTATCAAGCAGCAGGAATTGAATAAAAGTATCTCTAAAGAAATTCCGTAAACCTCTGAGTCAAAAGAATCAGAGTACTATTTTTTTTGCAAATGAATTTTTAAACAACTTCATGAATAAAAATCATTATTCTACTATTTTAATAGTATTAGTACTAGTAACTTTAGCTGCCTGCTCTAGTAGCAAACAGACTCCGCTAGAAAAAACCTACCAATTCCCTCAAGATTGGGTGGGAACTTACAGTGGTAGTTTAGAAATATGGAATGCAGAACGCAATCTAATACAAAGTTGTCCTATGAAGCTTCGTATTGCTTCAACAGATACTACAGGGCGATATACTTGGTATTCTGAAATGGTTTACAATGGTAATACAATTATCAAAAATTATAATCTAGTCACACATGATAGTTTACCTACCAATCATTTCCTGATGGACGAAAACAATGGTATCTATCTAGATAGAGTACTAATCGATGATGGCTTTTATGACTACTTTGAAGTAAATGGCTTGGGGCTATATGGTATCACTAGGCGTGTAAAAGAAGGAATTACCTTTGAGATTGCTTCTTTCCTACTTCGCTCTGTTCAATACTCTGCATACGAGGGTACCGAATTTCAAGTAGATTCTGTCGCTAGCTATAAAGTAGTTAACACACAAAAGGCATTGCTATACAAAGAAAAGTAAAGATTATTTCTTTACCTTTGCACCAAAATAAAATCGTACATGTTAAGTATCAGTAATATAGGCGTCAAGTATGGCGACCGTAGCGTATTGGATAATATTTCTTTCGCCATCAAAGATGGAGATAGACTAGGTTTAGTTGGTAAAAATGGTGCGGGTAAGTCTACCCTACTAAAAATTATTGCCAACTATATTTCTCCTCATGAAGGTAATATTGCTCGCCCCAAAGGAAGCACCATTGGTTTTTTGCATCAGGATATGAGTTTGCCAAAAGGCAAAACAGTAATGGAAGAAACCCTAAGTGTACTAGGAGAAGTAAAAACACTAGAAGAGAAAATAGAAGCGGTCAATCACGCTATCGAAACCCGTACAGATTACGAAAGTGATTCTTATCTTGATTTGTTCAATCAAATAGAAGAGCTTAATGAACGCTATCGTGTACTAGGAGGACAAACAGTAGAAGCAGATGCTCAAAAAATACTCACAGGATTGGGATTCGAAAATAGAGATTTTAATCGTCCGACTTCAGAGTTTAGTGGTGGGTGGCAAATGCGAATTGAGTTAACAAAAATGCTATTGCAAAATCCTGACTATCTCCTACTGGATGAGCCTACCAACCACTTGGATATAGAATCTATTATTTGGTTAGAAAAGTTTTTGGAAACCTACGAAGGGGCTGTCATTGTGATTTCTCACGATAAAACCTTTCTGGATAATGTAACCAAACGTACCATCGAAATAGAGATGGGGAAAATATATGACTATAAATCAAATTATAGCCGTTACTTGGTATTGAGAGCAGAACGTAGAGAACAGCTACAGAATGCTTATGAAAACCAACAAAAAGAAATTGCTAGAAAAGAACGTTTAGTAGAAAAATTTAGAGCTAAAGCCACTAAAGCCAAAATGGCTCAGTCCTTGATTAAAGAGCTCAAAAGAATGGATGTCATTGAAGTAGATGAAGGTGATTCTTCTAAAATGAATCTATCCTTTGCTCAAGCTCCTCGTTCGGGTGAGGTAGTAGTCGAAGTCAAAGGAGTTTCTAAATCTTATGACGACTTACATGTTCTGAGTGATGTTGATTTGGAGATCATACGAGGAGACAAAGTAGCTTTTGTGGGAAAAAATGGAGAAGGGAAATCTACTTTGACCAAAATTATACTTGGTCATATCCAAGCTACTGGAGCTATCAAATTAGGTCATAATGTTCAAGTGGGGTATTATGCCCAGAATCAAGCAGAAACACTTGACCCGTCTAAAACAGTATTGCAAACAATAGAAGCAAAATCACCTCCAGAAAAAAGAACACAATTGAGAGGTATACTTGGTTCGTTCATGTTTTCGGGAGAAGATGTTGATAAAAAAGTGTCTGTCCTATCAGGAGGAGAAAGAGCACGATTAGCACTTGCCTGTATGCTACTCCGCCCTATCAATCTATTGGTATTGGATGAACCTACCAACCACCTTGACATACGCTCTAAAGATGTTCTAAAACAAGCAATTGCTGATTATGATGGTACTCTAATCATCGTATCTCATGATAGGGATTTCCTCGAAGGGTTAACAGACAAAGTCATTGAATTTAATCAGAAAAAACTAAAAACCTATCTAGGAGATGTCCAATACTTCTTACAAAAAAGAGCCTTGGACAACTTTAGAGATGTTTCTTTAGGGAAAGAAGGAAAAGGTACAACTACACCTAGTCCTATACAAGAAGTACCTAAAAAAGTAGAAAAAGTCAAAGACAAAAATTACCAGCAACAGTTGCGTAAATTACAAAAAGAAGTACAAACTGCTGAACGTAAAGTTACTCGACTAGAAGAAGATGCTGCGAAATACGAAAAAAAGATGGCAGACATGTCTATATTCGGAACACCTGAATATGATGCTGCTGTAGAAAAATATAATACCCTAGAAACTAAACTAGAACAAGCTATGGAAGTCTGGGAAGAAGCAACTACTGCTTTGGAAGACTTTGAATAACTATAAACCCATACCCCATGAGTCAAGATGTATTAGATGATAATTTCAGAAAAGCTAAGTTTGTGTTTTATATGCAAATAGCACAAGCTATAGTCCCTTCCTGTGCTAAACTGCTAGAAGAAAATGATATTGAATACCAATTGCATCCTATTCATGTCAAAAAAGAGATCATTTTTGAGATGATCAAAGGCTTTGACATTAATAATATTCGGGCAGATGGTGCTGCTCTTAATTTATTTGTCATAGAGCATAAATACAACCAACTGGAAGAACTCATTGCCAAAAACCCAGCTTTCTCTTTCATGAATGAAGAGGCAGAGAGAAAATTATTTTTTGAAGAAGCCTACAATTCAGCAGGGTTGCTAGAAATACTAGCGGTACCTGATGATTGGGAAGAAAGTGATCTTATACTCGTTAAAAATATTCTAGACGAACAGCAAATAGTAGTTAATGACCAATCTTTAACAAATGCTCGCCAACGAGCAGTCAAAAAAGTTTCTACAGAGAGAAACTGGGTACAAATCACAGCTATTAGTCTATTAATGATTGTTACCATTATGTATATATTTGTCTTTGGGGTAGGTTTCTAAATGAAGTTGTTTAAAAAGTTCGTTTGAGGCAAAATGAGTTCCGCAATTTCCCCAAAGTTACATTTGAGATTTCCAACATGTGGAATCTGTGATAAGATTTTTTTGTTCATTGAAGCTAAAATTTGAGTCCCCTTTTGGGGTATGTATCTTGTAGACACTTAATGAAGAGCACCCCAAGCAGATGCCTTAGGGAAACATCTTCAATGAGAAAATATGACGTAGAATGATTGTGTCAAAGTTTTTTTGCACTCAAAAAAAGGACATTACTAACAAAACAAACCTTTTTGGTTCTATTTTTTAAACATTTTTGTATTACTATCTGTTATATAGATGTATTAAACATAAATAAAAAAAAAGAACAATGAGGAACGAGATCAGTGAAGTACAAAAAACAACATACATTACAGAAAAAAATACCCTTAAAAATTCATCTTCAAATTTTGACACTGCTTTCAAAATAGGTTTGATTGGAGGAGCAGCTATGATTAGCTATCTATTATTAATAGAAGCTTTATTTACAGGAGATTTATTAGGAGTCAAATTTTTGAAATATTTCATATTTGCCATTCCTATGGCAATAGGCATATCTCAACTAAAAGGGCGTGTAAAAAATAAATATCGTTTTTTCCAAAATGGTATCGCTCACAGTGCTGTTGCCTCCGCTACAGCGGCTATCGTGATGATGGTTGCCTACTTTGTTACAGTTCCACTGGACAACTACACTTTGGCTACCATCACCACTAATATGACCTCCTTAGATACCTCGACTAGTAATATGATGGCTCCACTCTTGGCGTCGATTATGTTATTTTTAGAAGTATTTGTATTTAGTATGTTGACTAGCTTTGGTATTCTTCTTTATCAGTATGATTATGCCAGAACAGCCTAATTTTTAGTCAAAAGAGATAAAAAACTAAAAAAAAGTATTTTAAATTAAAGATTTAGTTCCTTTTTTTTAGTTTGAAAGTGGATATACTTCTAAGAAGCTATATCTGCTTTTTAGTCTTAAAAAATAAAAGATGGATGCTACTACTTTAGTTATCAACCAAACCAAAAAGTGGTTAGAAAAAATGGTTATTGGATTAAATTTCTGCCCCTTTGCACGAAAAGTGTTTGTTCAACAAAAAATTAGATATTCTGTAACTACATCTGAAAAATTATTTCATTCTCTAATAGAGGAGTTTAATTTTTTGGACCAAACACCAGGTATAGCAACAACTTTGCTGATTATACCTGATCTAACTAATTTTGACTCTTTCTTAGATAGCAGTTATTTAGCAGAAAATTTACTTCGACAAATGAACTATGAAGGAACCTATCAAATTGCAACTTTTCATCCAGATTATTGTTTCGAAGGTGTAATAGCTACTGATGTGACTAACTATACGAATAAGTCTCCTCATGCTATTCTACATTTATTGAGAGAAGAAGACTTAGAAGGAGTTTTAGATTTTTATGAAAATCCTGAAGAAATTCCTAAAAGGAATATACGAGTCACTCAAGAAATGGGCTTACAAAAATTACATGCCATTTTAGAAAACTGCATCAAAAATTAAATACTATGTTTGGATTTTTTAAGAAAAAGAAAAGTGAGCTAGATCAAATGAAAGAACGTTATGAAACGTTACAAGAAGAAGCTTACAAATTATCTCATACTGATAGAGAAGCTAGTGTCAAAAAAACAGGAGAAGCAGAAGCTCTCTGGGCTAAAATCGAAGAAATAAGCAAACAATCAAAATAAATAATACCGTGTCTACATCAACTACAAACTTTACAGAAAAAGAAAGAAGAGAATTTCGAAAAACACACTCCTTTCATGACTGTCTCGATATAGTTAGGTATCCTGCTGGTTGGTCCAAAGATGAATTAGAACTAGCCAATACGATTCTAACAGAAAATGGTATCTTATATTCTGAAGCTGAATTGCAAGAATTAAAAAGAAAAGAAGCTATTACAGAAGAATGTCAAGAAAAGAAATTTGAACGCAATACTAACCAATTGTTCAAAAAACTATGTCTTGGGGGGCTAGCAATTAGTCTTTCTATTATTGCTCTTATCGCTATTTTTACCTTTATTTTGAATAAATAAGACAATGCAACTTGTCTATTCTCAACAGCTAGAAGTTAATATCTCATATATGATATTAACTTCTAGCCTTTTTTATGAATACCAGTGATCTAAAATATACCTTATGAAACCAATTCCATTGGATTTTGAACAAATCCCTCAATTATCATTTATTGATAAAGCCTATCAAAAACAAACTCCTGCTCTCAGAATGTTTTATGAGTACCCTACTGAGATAGAACAATTTAAAAAAGTAATTGATACAAAGAAGAATTTTTCTGACGAGAAAAGAGCTATCCTAGTCCAAGAACTTCATAAACAATATGCTACACTAGAAATAAGCCCTGCAACTCAATCAAATATAGAGGCACTCTCCTCTCCCAATACGTTTACCATTACAACAGCTCATCAACCTAATCTATTTACAGGTCCATTATATAGTATCTATAAAATAGTCTCTGCTATTAATTTAGCCAAAAGATTGAAAGCAACTTATCCTGCCTATCATTTTGTCCCTGTATTTTGGTCTGGTGGAGAAGATCATGACTTTGAAGAAGTGAATCATGTACACCTTTTTGGGCAACAACTCCAATGGAATGATGAACAAGGGGGTTCTGTAGGAAAATATGAACTTCAAAGCCTTAAACCTGTGCTAAAAGAGCTTGCTGATATATTGGGTAATAATGAAAATGCAACCATTGCGATTGATAAATTAAATGCTTTTTATAGTACAAGTGATACTTATGGAGATGCTCACCTAAAATTAATCAATTGGATATTTGGAGCTTATGGTTTAGTCGTATTACATACAAGTAGTGCTGCATTCAAATCTCAAATGAACACTATTTTCAAAGATGAACTATTGAGACACCACTCTAAAGAAATTCTCAAGACGACCACTCAAGAGCTAGAAAAGGCTGGTTTTAGCAATCAAGCTTATGCTAGAGAAATTAATCTTTTTTATCTAACAAAAAATAAACGTAGCCGTATCACTAAAAAGGACGGACAATATCAAGTATTGGATACCCCGTTGACTTTTAGTGAAAAAGAGATTCTTCAAGAATTAGACAATCATCCAGAAAGATTTAGTCCTAATGTAATTTTACGACCTTTGTTTCAAGAAACAATATTGCCTAATCTTGCCTACATTGGTGGTGGTGGTGAATTAGCCTATTGGCTAGAGCGAAAAGAACAATTCAAATTCTTTGGTGTTCCTTATCCCATGTTAATTAGGCGTTGCTCTGTCCTTTGGATTGATAAAAACAATGCTAAAAAGCTCCAAAAGCTTGGACTTTCTACTTCTGAAATCTTTACTAACACAGATACTTTACTAAAGAAATATACGATTGATAATACTGAAAACGAGCTATCACTAGATCAAGAAAAAGATAAAATCAGTCAAATACTAGAACAAATTCTCCAAAAAGGAGCCTCTGTAGATCCTTCTCTCAAAAAAACAATCTTAGGGACACAGACCCAAATAATTAATAGTCTTGAAAAGATTGAAAAAAAGCTGATTAGAGCAGAAAAGAGTAAGCACGAAAATGCACTCAATCAAATTAGAAATCTAAAAGAAAAACTATTTCCTGCGGATGGTTTGCAGGAACGACATGATACTTTCCTTGCCTACTATGTCCGTTATGGAGATGAATTCTTAGAAACATTACTGGAATACCTTGATCCACTAGAGAAGACTTTTCTAGTACTAGAAGAAGCTGACTAAATAGTCTTTAGGTACAGGACAAAAGATAATATTTGAATTTTGTTATACTTAAAAGGTAGGTTTTCACTTCATCTTTTTCTGTTCTTTCCATTGATGAAAGAACCAAAATCTAGGGCAGAGTTTCCAGCTGGATACCATCACATCTCAAAACAGATTTTAAGGGAATTTTTGAGGGAAACTATTGTTTGAAGATACACCTATAGCCCTTTGACATTAGTTTTTACGCTCAATATTGCTTGCCCCTTAAAATTTTATGTTTTTTCAATGGATAGTATTACCCAGCCTCCAACATGCCCCACACTTTACACTAACCTCTAGCTTTTTTAACCGTTTGAAAGTCTATTAAAAACCTACCTTTATTTTACAATCAAGAATCTTTTGTCTTGTACTTAGAAATAGTCTATCAAAAATAAAATGATTACACCCTATAAAATATATAATATGAAATCCTTTATCATCCTGCTACTTCTAGTAGTTGTTATACCACAAGTGAAAGCTCAAGAAATAGAGATTTTGTACCAGACGAAAGATTTTAAAGAATTGGTTAAATATGCTGAAAAAGCAGATGAGCTAACCCCAACAGATTTATACTATGTTGGCTATGCCTTCTTTCAACTAGAAGATGACCTCAATGCTATCAAAATGTACGACAAAGCAATAGAAAAAGGGCTTGACGAAGACTATATCTATCTATACAAAGGTCTTGCATTGAGATATAGCAATCAAAATAAAGCCGCAATGAAAAATTTTCGGCTTGCAGTTCAAAAAGATTCGACTTCTCAAATCAATCGTACAGAACTAGCCAATAGTTACTATTTCAAAAAAGACTATGATAATGCCCTTATTCATTTTTACAAAGCAAGAGAACTAGATTATGAATTGGGAGATCCTTATCTAAAAATTCCTAACATTTTTCATATTAAAGAAGAATTTAAAAAAGCACTCAAAGAATATCGACTTAGTGCTGATCTAATTAATAAAGAAGATCCTGTTTATATAGAACTACTCAAAGAAATAGGAGTATTGGAATATGCTTTATTTGAGAATTTTGAAGAAGCTATAATTACTTATGAAAAAGTAATTAGTGCCACCCCAAAAAACTATGACTTGTACCCTAAACTCATTAAGTGTTATTATGGCAATGAAGAGTTTGAAAAGGGAGATAGTTTAATCCATATTTTAAGCCAAAAATTTAAACAAAATAACCTTTCTGAATCATTTCAAAAATATGGTACGGTTCCAATAGCAGAATTCAACTGGAAAGATAGGCGTGTACTAGTTTATAAATACTTTGAAGCTCCAAAAGAAACACTTGATATGATTTATAAGGCTTATCTTCTCAGTGAGGATGGAACTACTATCGAGAGAACCTTAATGACTGAACAAACGATACAATTCAAAGAGGACAGCCCTAAACATCTATTATGCGAAAAAGAAAGCAATGGCACACATCATACCTATCCTTACGGGTGGTCTACTGATAGTATTAGCTACAAGGACTTCAAAAAAGCAGTGATTGGGGTGCTCGATGACAAAATAAGCGGTGGAGCTTCCTCCTATCTATATCCAGCCGACAAGAAAAACAAGAAAAAGAAACGAAAAAAAGATAAAAAATAACAGAGGTTATTACGAATAGTTTCGCATTGCGAGAAGAAACATTTTTTTCTGACTAGCTTTATAAATACTCGAACTCATAGCTATGGCTATGATTCTGCGTGTTTATTTCCCTATTCAAAAAAATATGCTCTCTCACTTCCATACGATTCTATTCGTAATAACCTCTAACGTTAATGACTAAGATTTATAAAATACTTGGTGTATTCTTCATTTTCTTTGGTTTTGCAGGGCTTTTAGAAACAAAATCTATTCTATTGGACCCTAATTACCAAGATATGCTCGGAAAACTCATTCCTATGGCAGCTTCAATAACGGCAACATTTTTCATTGTTGGTATTTTGCTTTGGAAAAAAGGCAATCCTGTCTCAGAAAAATGATATTTTGCTACATATCTAACACGATCTTATTTATCTAGAAGAAGCCCCTTCTCTATTAGAATCATATACGGCATTGAATTTGAGGATTACAAAGTATCTCGGTTATTAGGAGGTATTAAGAATAGGTTGGTTATAACCTCTAAATCCTCCATACAAAAAGAAGTAAAAAATCATTAGTCAACTCTAACAGACTTCAATTCTATTGATACAAAGAGTCTCCAAAATTGCTTACTTTTGTAAAAAGCTATTCCTGTAATACTTTTAGAGTATGTTTGAAGTGAACTAACTTACAAAAGACCATTGTTAAATATATACTTATGAAATTTAATCGCCTACCTCTACTAATGGGGTTATTTATAGGGATTTTGACCACTCCTTTCAGTGGTCTCTTGGCACAGGACTCCGAAGACCAAGCACCTGCTATAAAAGCTCCTACCAAAAAAGTAAAAGAGTTTGATCCCATTCGCTTTATTGATATGGGAGTTGCTTCAAGCTCTAGAGCATTCAAATCCCGTAAAGTAGCACGCTATAATATGTGGGAATATATTGAAAATGATTGTGACCTGCCGTCAGGGGAAGTTCCTGTAGAGTTGATTAATGCCTTTGATGGTATTAGCCGAAAGAACCAAAGTTCTATTTTTGATTTGATCAAAGGTAATGTCCAAATATCTAATCAAATCATTAGCCCTACTGAACGACAGTTCATGCATAGCCCGTTCTTAACACCAGGTTCGAGCTCCAAAATATTTGGCTGTCTTTCTGGACTAAACTATAGGGAAGAGAATTTCATTCTGAACAATGTAGACTATTTTGAAATCCTAACAGAAAATCTCTATTACATAAGGGATGAACTCGAATACAGCTACCACAAAAATGGACGCTCTTATCATTGTGATATTATTCGCAATAGTAATGATTTTGATAAAGTACTAGATGATCCTACACGTGTTGGGTGGGTCTTTAGTATTGGGGGTGGACATGCCTTAGGAAACTACTTGTACATTGAGCAAGGGCAACACTCCACACCAGAATACCTTAATATTGTAAAGAAAAATATTAGCAAACTAAAAGGAACTACTCCTATTCGGACAGATCCTCAAGAATATTTAGACATTCCTATTTTTTCGATCAATTTTGGAAATTTTTTCGACGATGGAATGTCAGGAAAAGCATCTCGTTTGTCCTTAGCAGAAGAAGAAGCTTTCCGAACACCAATTAATGTAGGAGGAGATATTACTCCACTAGGAGTAGCTACAATTACAGAATTACTAAGCAAAAAAAATAATCAAAGGCGTATTTTGATTGATATTGCAGGAATGAGCCTACGATCTAGACAATGGTATTATGATTTCATCAAAGACCAACGTTATCGTAAAGACACTATTCCTATTCTATGTTTGGGGGTTGGAGTTAGTGGATTAAGCATCAAGGATGGTAGCTATGGCAATAGCGATAAAAACTCCCTACTTAGTCATCAAGAAGCCAATATGGCAAAACAGGATATGAAGAACATTCTATCTTCAGATGGACTGATGGGATTATCATTAGAAAGAAATAAACTTGCCGGTAAAGCTTTTATTTCACGTTATGAAAGTATGCTTCCTGGCTCTGCTAATAGAAAAAGAGTAGTAGTGGATGCTATTGTGGGGAATCTGTGTAAAGTAATTCACTCTTGTCAAAATATCAAGGCATGGGATATGATTACGATCACTTCTCACTTTGATACACATGCCCGTCATTTTGAAGAATTCAGTTCTTCATCTGACATGGTGGTCTTGCACAGAGCTCTTGTTGATTTTTTCGAAAATCCTAGAGATATAGAAGGACTATACACAGCTAAAGAGATTAAAAAATTCATGTATAACTATTCTGCAAAAGAAATTGTAGACAAAGTTATGTTTAAAAATGCCCTCCGTTTCCTAAAAAAACACCTACCAGAAGCGGAAGCAAATTAAGCATTTTTAACGCTTTTATGACAAAAGCCCCCGTTTTGTTTAACTAAACTTAAACAAAACGGGGGCTTTTGCGTTATGGGTATGAATCAAAAATCTAAGAGTCTATTAGTAGAACAGTGTGAATTCGTGTACCTATACCTATTGTTATTTTCTATTAAAGTTAAAATTCCATAGAATTAGGCTATCAAAAACATTGCTACTCCTATACTCAAATACTTACTATCGAACACTTTTTATATGAAAATTGATGTAATTGGCTCTGGTTTCTCTAGCCTCGCAGCAGCTTGTTTCCTTTCTAAACAAGGGCATGAAGTCAATGTTTACGAAAAAAATGAAATGGCTGGTGGACGAGCCAGAATATTTGAAGCAGAAGGCTTCCGGTTTGACATGGGCCCATCTTGGTACTGGATGCCAGATCTTATTGATAAATTATTTGAAGATCTAGGCGAGAAAAGAGAAGATTACTTTGAGCTAATACGGCTAGATCCTTCTTACAAAGTATTTTGGAAGGACAAAACCGCTAGTAGCCTCCCTGCCTCTCTAGATGAACTATACACGATGTTCGATGGTCTAGAAGAAGATGGTGGAAAAAAATTGAAATCGTTTTTGGAAGCTGCTGCTGTAAAATACAAAGTTGGTACAGAAAAATTTTTAGAAAAACCTGGATTAAAATACTCTGAACTGTTAGATATAGAGGTTTTCAAAAATTTCTTCAAGTTAGATTTATTCAAGTCCGTAGAAAAAGATGTTTGTAATCGTTTTAGTTCCGAAAAAGCGAGAACCATCCTTCGTTTTCCTGTCTTGTTTTTGGGGGAAATGCCACAACGAATTCCTTCCCTATACACACTAATGAACTTTGCTGATCTAAAGTTGGGTACTTGGTATCCCAAAGGTGGTATGCATCAATTGGTCTTGGCACTTAAGAAAATTGCGACTCAAAATGGAGCCAAATTTCACTTTGACAGCCCAGTCAAATCTTTTATTTGTGATGATAAGAAGATTGTAAAACTAGATTTCGGTGAAGATAAATTTAAAGAAGTAGAACAAGTTATAGCAGGGGCAGATTACAACTTTGTAGAACAGAATCTCGTCCCCAAAAAATTTAGACGCTATGATGCTGCTTATTGGGATAAACGCAAAATGGCTCCCTCTTGCCTAATCTATTATGTAGGTATCAATAAACGACTGCATGATTTGGAGCATCATAATTTATTTTTTGATGAGGATTTGATGGAACATGGTACTCATATTTATGACAATCCTTCTTGGCCTGAGCAGCCACTTTTTTATGCAAGTTTGACCTCCAAAACAGATCCAGATGTAGCTCCTGAGGGATGCGAAAATTTATTTTTATTGATCCCGATTGCTCCTAACCTAGAAGATACAGAAGAAATTAGAGCAAAATACCTAGATATTATTATCAAACGTATTGAAGACCAAACTAATCAGTCTGTTAAGGAACATATTATCTATAAGCGTACCTACTGTATCAAGGATTTTAAAAAGGATTATAATGCCTACAAAGGCAATGCTTATGGATTGGCAAATACACTACTTCAGACTGCTAACCTGAAACCAAAAATCACTTCAAAACTCAATAACTTGACCTACTGTGGTCAACTGACCGTTCCAGGACCTGGTGTACCACCAGCTCTTATTTCAGGAAAAGTAGCGGCTCTATTAACGATGAAAAAATAAACTCTATCTAATATGAAAAATCTATTCGACGTTCATTCGATTGCATCCGCTAGAGATGTGACTAAGACCTACAGTACTTCTTTTTACAAAAGTGTCTCCATGCTTGGCGAAGATATTCGTGATGATGTCCATGCTATCTATGGTATGGTACGTTATGCTGACGAAATTGTAGATACTTTCCATGATTACGAAAAGGAGACTCTCCTAGAAGAGTTTCGAGTAGAAACTTTCCGTTCTGTGGAGCGAAAAATTTCACTCAATCCTATTCTAAATGCGTTCCAAGCCACTGTCAACAAGTATCAGATTGATATGGATTTGGTACAAACATTTTTTGATAGTATGGCAATGGACTTGAATCCTGTTGACTACAACAAAAATTTATACGAAAAGTACATCTTAGGTTCTGCTGAAGTAGTGGGATTGATGTGCCTCAAAATTTTTGTTTATGGTTCAGAGGAAGAATACCAGAGACTCAAACCATTTGCTATGAAATTAGGTTCTGCTTTCCAAAAAATCAACTTTTTGAGAGACCTGAAAGATGATGTCAGTGATCTAGGAAGAGTCTATTTCCCTAGCCTAGGTGACAATGGATTGGATCTAGAGAAAAAGCTAGAAATCGAAAAAGAAATTGAATTAGAGTTTTTAGAAGCCTACAAGGGAGTCATTGAACTACCTAAATCTGCTCGATTTGGTGTTTATGTTGCCTATCGTTATTACTTTGGCTTACTCAAAAAAATACAAGCGAAAACTGTCAAAGATTTGATGAATCAACGAGTACGTATCAATGATTTTTCCAAATATCTTATTTTTGTCAAGTCTTACCTAAGACATTCGTTCAATGTACTATAATCAATGAAAAAGAAAATTGCAATAATAGGGGCTGGAGTAGCTGGCGTTTCCGCTGCTCTCCGCCTCAATAAGCGTGGGTACGAGGTTACTGTTTATGAAAAAAACAGCTACGTTGGTGGAAAAATGAACCAATTCACCCAAGACGGATATCGTTGGGACACGGGTCCTTCTGTCTTTACTCTTCCCAATTTATTGGAAGAACTCTACACCTTATATGATAAGAATATAGCGGATTATATGTCCTATACCAAACAGGATCATTCTTGCATCTATTTTTTTGATGACGGTACGGAACTCACTTTCTATACCGACACTGATAAATTGACAAAAGAAGTCGAAGATAAATTAGGTATAGAACCACAACCTTTGGTTGATTATTTAGCAGATTGCAAAGAGAAATACGAAGTAGTGGGCAGTATGTTCTTAGAAAATCCTGTTCACAAAGTAGGTATGCTACCTTGGGACAAGGTCAAAAAGGCCATTCCTTTTCTATTTACAGGTGGGGTATTTCGTTCTCTTGATTCGCTCAATCAAAGAGATCTAAAGCACGATAAACTAGTTCAACTATTCAATCGTTATGCCACTTACAATGGATCTAGCCCTTATCATGCTTCTTCTATCTTGAGTATGATTGCTCACCTTGACCAGACCATTGGCACCTTTTATCCTAAAGGTGGTATGCGTAGTATTATTGGTGGACTGTATCAGTTGGCACAAGAAGAAGGAATTCAATTTTTGCTCAGCCAAAATATTGAACATTGCCATAGGAAAGCGAATAAATATGAGGTCAAATCTAATGGAAAAATCGCTACTTTTGACAAAGTAATTTCAGCGATTGATCATCTACAGTTTTATAAGCATATCCTAGATGACCAAAAGCTTTACAAAAAGTATAAAAAACAAGAGCGTTCTGCTTCTGCATTCATTTTTTATTGGGGTATGAATAAGCGTTACGAAAAACTCGATCTTCACAATATTTTCTTTAGCAAAGATTACAAAGAGGAGTTCTCTGAAATGTTTGACCAACTACAAATTCCTTCTGACCCTACTATTTATATCAATATTACGAGCAAATGTGACCCAGAGGATGCTCCAGAAGGTGGAGAAAACTGGTTTGTGATGGTAAATGTCCCTGCTGGCACTAAATTCACACCTGAACTAACTGCCAAAACAAAACAAATCATTATTGATAAATTGGAAAAAGCTTTAGGTGAATCTGTTAGTAATGCCATTGCAACAGAACGTACTTGGTATCCTGAAAAAATTGCCCAAGATACAGGTTCTTATATGGGAGCTCTATATGGTGCTTCGCAAAATACAAAAACGGCTGCCCTAACACGACATCCTAATCATTCTAGTAAATATAAAGATCTTTATTTCTGTGGAGGCACGGTACATCCTGGTGGTGGAGTTCCTGTCTCTATACAGTCTGCCAAGATTGTAGACAAAATTATTGCGAATGAAGCCTAAATACATTAGTCTATTTCTTCCCGTCCTAATTCTCTTTCATATTATTGGATTAGTACTTTTTTTGATGCCTGATCGTGTCGAAGGATTGTCTGGACTCAATATGCTACTCTGTAGTACACTTGTTTTTTTAGCCAGTGATATTTACCGAAAAGAAGCCGCTCTCCTATTGTTCATATTTGCAGGTGGTTTTTTCGTGGAGTATATTGGTATCAATACAGGGTTGTTTTTTGGAACCTATGAATACGGACAAGAACTCGGTTGGACAATTGGTGGTGTTCCTTATGTGCTTGGGTTGAATTGGTATTGTATTGTAGCCGCTTCCGCACACTTGGTATGGAAGTTTCTTCCTAAACAACATTTATTATTGCAGGCTTTGTTAACGGCTATTGCCTGTACAGTAATGGATTTTATAATAGAGCCTGTTGCGATGCATTATGATTTCTGGGATTGGCAAGGAGGAGTTGTTCCTCTCAATAATTATATTTGTTGGTTTGTTTTTTCGGCTATCTTTGCGGTAATTTATCTCAAATTTTCTACTAAGTTAAATACCACTGCCATCTATTTGTATGGCATCTGGGGTACTTTTTTTTTAATACTTAATATTTTCATGAATTAGAGTTAAACTCTCTAATCTAATTTGTTCTTAATTATGAATATAGTACTGTTCATCGTTGCCTTTTTGATTTCTTTTTTTGGTATGGAATTCATGGCATGGGCAACACACAAATATGTAATGCATGGTTTTTTATGGTTTTTACACGAAGACCACCATCAACCAACTAAAGGATATGTTTTCCAAAAAAATGATGCCTTTTTTCTAGTTTATGCCATTCCATCTTGGCTCTGTATTATGCTTGGTATGATGTGGCAAGTTCCTTTTTCTATTGGATTTGGATTTGGCATTGCTGCTTATGGTATTGTCTATTTCTTAGTGCATGATGTTCTTATACACAGGAGATTCAAATGGTTTGACAAAATTGATTCTCCTTATTTTAGAGCGATCAGAAAGGCACATAAAATACATCACAAAAATATGGAAAAGGAAGAAGGTACTTGCTTTGGATTATTAGTTGTACCTCGTAAATTTCATAAATAATGATGGGACATAACTTTTACTTATGGATCAATTTAGGGGCTTTTATTTTTCCTTTTCTATTAAGTTTTGATCGAAAAGTACATTACATTGGTGACTTCAAGGCTATTCTTACCGCAATTATTGCGGTAGCTGTTCCGTTCCTAGTGTGGGACTATTACTTCACTGATGCCCAAATATGGGGGTTTAATGATGATTATATCAGTGGTATTCACTTAGCCAACTTACCCCTAGGCGAAGTTCTTTTTTTCATCGTAGTTCCTTACTGTTGCACCTTTGTTTATGCCTGTTGCAAAGCCTACTTTCAACGTTTTGATTTTAGTAATTTCAATTTCTTTTTATATTCCTTTCTGTCAATTTACGGTCTGGTTGTATTAGTCTTAGGGTGGGGAAATTGGTACAGTACCTTAGTCAGTGTACTGGCATTGCTCTCATTGGGGATACATTATATAATGAAGTGGAATTTTAAATTTTTCCCACTTGCATTTACGCTCGCGATGATTCCTTTTTTATTAATGAATGGAGTCCTGACAGGAGCCATTACTCCAGAGCCTATTGTTTGGTATAATTCTGACCATATTATTGGTTGGCGTTATTATACTATTCCTATCGAAGATGTGCTCTATGCCTTTGTTTTATTATACTGGAATGTTGTCATTTATGAATGGAGAAAGTAAGCTATCCAATTATAATTGATTCTTCTATCATTTGAGGGTCAATTATAATTTCCTTTACTGCAATTACCCCTAAAAACATCAATATGAGTAATCCTATTGCAATAAAAGGTGACAGGGTCATTAATTGCCAAAAAGTCTTCTGATATTTGATCGCTTCTTCTAAATCCGCTATTGTTTTACTAAATAGATAAGTGTTGAGGGATTGAGCTGATCTAAATAAAGCCCAATTGAGATAAATGGTTAGACCTAAACCTAGCAATAGAATTGTTCCTATCACAAACCCCATGTAAATGTCGAAAGTACTCCCCCTCATAATCATCTGATATTCATGCGAACCAAAAAGATTATAGAAAAAGAACAGAACTGTCCCTACGATAGAAACCAATAGCATAAAAGCAACTACTCGTTGCCAAAAAATGACCTTTCTGAAAGATTTCAAATCATCTGTTGATTGCATAATATTTCTAGTAATTGTTTTAGTCCCTTCAGCCTACTTGTATTCCTGTTTCGTCAATCATTGGTATTGGTTCCCTTACTCTCATGTTTTCAGACATAAATATCAATATCACTACCATCAATAAAAATAAAGCAATAGCAATGAAAGGTGATAGTGTAAATAACTTCCAAAAAGTAGTTTGATATTTCACTGACTTTTCCAAGTCTTTCATTTCCTCACTCGCTATATAATATTGAAGACACCTAGATGCTCTAAAAAGTGTCCAATTGAGGTAAAGGGTAAGCCCCAAGCCTATCAAGCAGGTGATCCCTATTACTACACCTGCATACAAATCTTGGCTTCGTCCTTCAAAAAATTTTCGATACTCGTAGGAGTCCAAAAAGAAGTAAAAAAAGAACAGAACTACCCCTACGATAGAAACCAATAGCATAAAAGCAACTACTCGTTGCCAAAAAATGACCTTTTTGAAAGACGCTGAATCGACTATACTTTCCATAATCCTTTACTACTTTACATTTTTAGTTCTAGTTACATCATAATAAGGATACAGATGACCTTTGGAGTATTTGTATCCTACTGATATTTATTAGAATCTTACCCAACTCTTATAGGGTCGACTACCATAGGCTCTATTGCTGGCTCTATACTATCTCTTTCTATTTCATAAATAGACATTGCTCCTACGAGCATCAATAGGAATAATCCAGTAGCAATAAAAGGTGATAATGTAAATAATTTCCAAAAAGTAGTCTGGTGTTTTACAGATTCTTCCCACTCTTTTAACTCTCCACTTCCTACATAATATTTTAGGTACTTTCCTGCCCTAAATAAAGTCCAATTGAGGTAACACGTAAGACATAGTCCTATTAAACAGGTCGCTCCTATCAATACTCCTACGTAAAAAAACCTAGACTTTGTCTGAAAAAGTCTTCGATACTCATAAGAATCAATAAAAAAATAGAAAAAAGTAAAGATAGCTGTCACTATAGAAATTAACAGCAAAAAGGCAATTAAGCGTTGCCAAAAAAGTATTTTTTTGAACGAATTGAAATCAGTGATCCTTTCCATAATAATCTTTTCCATTTTTAAAGCAGCTGCTTGGAAGTTTTTTGAGAAGCCGTGATGAAATGATTCGTTAATCCAAATCCGAATTCTTAAAACCTAATTCTGGCAAGTACTGTTTCATTTCTCTCTTAAAATCTGCATTTCCGTGCTTACGAATCATATCAAAAGCAAAGTCAAAATCTTTGTAGCTATAAGCAACAGTAGGAGCTTCTCCAGCACCAATTGCTTTGATGACTTTAGGAGCATTAATTGTTGACAAGACTTTGCGACTCATATCTAGAAACGGAAAGATATAATTACGTACAAATTCTCTATATTTAGGAGGATGTAATTCATAAAATTGATCTGCCAATCGACTGTATTGTTGCATAGCAACAGCATATTCCATCACAAAGACATTACTCAATTCGTTGCGTCTAGCTTTCAACATTTCAGCATCTTTTGCTCTCATTTGGGTTTCGATTTCTTTGAGTATCAATCGAATTCGTTCTTTTTTCTTGCCCAATGCATCTTCCAAGGCAAATAGTTTGTCATTCTGCTGCAACTGCACTTGTTGTAATTGTGCTTGTACCTTTGCTAATGCTTCGGCATTCTTGGATTGACTATACAACCATGTACACCAAATTACGACACCAAATGCCAATAGATTAACAACATAAAATATCCAGTCTGCCTGTATTGCTTCTAAAAAAGTCATGGGATAAATTTTAATTTAGGTTTTCTTTTTACTTTCTCTTCAACACAAATTTACTCGGAGGAGTTTCCCCCTTAACAAAATACCACTGTTTTCCTTCCTTCTGAAAAGTAGATAACTCATGGTGCATCTGTTGTTTTCCATTGGCATCTTCATAATAAGCCATGAAACGCACCTTACCTTTCTTATCTTCCACACCTCCTTTTTGTCCTCCTTTCACTTCTAGTCGCAGCCACTTCGTTGTTTGCAACCAACTCAGCAGCCCTGGCAAATCAATTTCATGCTTGGTGCTTGGATGATGTGTTGCTACAATAAAATCGACCAACTGCAAAACATGAGCAGCATATCTAGCCCTCATCAGTTGAACTGCTCGAGTAGCTTGTTGTGGTTCTAGGTGAATCCGTTCACAACACTCCGTATAAGATTTAGCACTACCACAAGGACAAGTGGACATAAGATCAAAAGTATTTTAAGAAGTTGTTTAAAAAGTCTCTTCATATTCAAATGAAATATCTTTTTCTGTTACTCATTTCATCACAAATGAACTTTTTAAACAACTTCTAAATGAGTTATTAGCTAAAGATAATATTTTTACTATTTTTAGTACTCAACTGCTTAGATATTTTATTCATAGATTTCAAAAACATTTTTGACGCATTGAAACCAAACAGCAATACCCAACAATTAGAAACAATATTTTTCTCTACCCTAGATAGTCTTCGAGGCGTTTGGCGTACCCCCAATGCTATTTCTGTCCTATTCTCACTCTTTTTTTTTAAACGAGTACTTGCACTGCATAGAGAAGAACAAATCAAGCTCACAACAGATGATATTATTGATAATTGGGCGACGCATTTCAAAAAACAAGTGGTCATTAACCAATCAAAAGCCACTCAAGAGCTATTAGCGACATTTGCTAATTTTTCCAAAAAGAATCGACATTTTCAACATATTTTCATCCCTTTCATCCTTGCTCTAGAGGAAGAAAAAAATAGCCAACATCTCATTCAAATCATTTTGATGCTGGATGAAATTGATTTTTCTTCTGATAGTATTTCTATCGAAGACTTTGGTAATTTTTTCAATACTACACTTTACAAAGTTGCCTTACAAGTAGGTAAAAAAGGAAGAAAACATAGTACACCAAGCGCTATCAATCAATTATTGGTTGCTCTGGCAAAACCACAAGACAATGAAGTTATTTATGATCCTGCGGTAGGTCAGGGAAGTGTACTCGTAGAACTAGCAAAAGAAGCTTTTGGAATTGAACTAGTCGGTCAAGAACAAGAGTTACATGCTTGGTCTTTAGCTAAGATGAACTTAATTGCCAATGGTCTTTATTACACCAAAATCGTACAAGGTAATTCCTTAACGACAGATGTTTTTGCAGAGCAAAAAGTGGATATCGCCGTTGCTCATTTTCCTTTTGGAGCTTATCTTCCTACATTGCAGGTCAAAAATCAACCTTATTTGATGATACCTTTTGATGTTGGTATCCCGAAGGTGCACTGTATCAATCTTTTTGTCCAGCTGCTATTATCCAAACTAAATAACCGTGGTCGAATGCTCACCATCTTGCCTATTCAGGCATTGACGGCAGACAAAGACGATAGAAAATTGCGGGAATTCCTCATTCGGAGAGATTGGATTGAAGCTATTATTACCCTTCCTTATGGATTGCTACAGACTACCCGTGTCCCTATTTGTATCCTCATTATCAATAAGGATAAACCCGTTGATAGACAAGAACAAATTGTATTCATCAATGGAGTCAATCTGAAAGTAGAAGCTACCTCTAAACTACAACGAAGAGTCACTCCAGAACACATTGAATGTTTGGCAAAAGCCTACCATCATTTAGACACTAACTGTAGTCCAGAACTACAGAATTGTATTGCAAAAGTTCCCCTACATCAAATCATTCTGAATGATTATAACCTAGATGCCAAAAGTTATGCTTCTCCATTTATCTCTAGACTACGAAAACTAGAAGACTTGGGGCAACTCATCCAACTAAAGAATATTTTCAAACCTGATACCCCTTCCCTATGGTTTGACACAGCACCTAGCCAGCCATTAGCTTATGTTCAAGTAAAAGATTTAGGGCATTCGATTAGTAATTTCCAAATCAACCCTACTAATATCACTAAAGCAGACGATGTCAAACAAATTGTAGGACAATTGGTTAGTGAGAGTGTATTGATGGTCAATCGTAAGGGACAAAAACTACAATTAGGTTATTTTGAATTTAAAGGAACTCCCATTCTGATCAATGAAAATATCCTCACCTTTAGAGTAGATACCACATTAGTCAATTTGGAATACCTAGTTATTCAGCTTTTTGATGATTTATTCTTGCAACAACTAGAAATGTACAAACAAGATTATCAAAGTATATCTGAAGAACAATTTGAAGCCCTAAAAATCAACTTACCCCCACTTCAGGAGCAAAACAATATTGTCAAAGCTAAAAAGCTAGAATTGCTCCAAGCAGAAGAAAAAAAGGTAGAAAAACTACGTAATGATCTGAATTTGGGTCGACAAAGAGCTCAAAATGAACAATATAAAATTATATCTTCTCTACAGCACGAACTTGGTAATCAACTCCCAGCTGTCCTTACTGAATTCAAAAACTTAAAAGACTATCTGCGAGACAAAGCAGACGATGAAAGCAATATTTCTTTTTATGAACCCATCTATCCTGTTTTTGAGGGGGAAGACTTAGAAGATATTGACAAACTACACAATGTACTCGAACGTATTGAATCTATTCTGATTCATTCCATCAATACACTGGATGCTACCAGCAATATTATCCAAGCGGATAGCAGCAAGCTTAATCTAGAGAAAACGAATATCAAATCATTGCTGGAAGCTATACAACAAATCTACAAAAACAACCATAATTTTGATATACTAATAGAAGTAGACGAAGATGGTAGTGGTAATGAATTGCAAATAGAAACCTATCTAGATAGAACCCAAATGACTACAGCGATTAGTAATTTGATCGAAAATGGCATACGACATGGTTTTATAGATGATTCTAAAAAATACACCATTCTATTTCAGATTGGTATTGCCCCTAGCCAGCAAGAACTGATTCTGCTTTACAAGAATGATGGAAAAGCATTCCCTCGTAATTTTTCCTTCGAAGACTTTATTAGCTATGGCAATTATGCTGGGAGAACGGGACATTCTGGAATTGGTGGATTTCTAATCAATCAAATTATTGAAAATCATAATGGGCAATTGAACTATCGTACCAAAATTAATACACACAACCCTTTCAAAGTTCAATTCGAAATTACACTTCCATTGAACCAAAAAATATAAATGATGATGCAACTTGCTCTAGGAATTGATATTGGAGGAACTAATACTCGTTGGGGATTGGTCAATCAAAAAGGAACCGTCTTATTGGAAGGTAACCTTCCAACCAAAAATTACCCTACTGCCCAAACATTAGCGGAGGCAGCCGCCCAGACAATAAAAGCAGAACTGACCAACTATCCCGATCACACCTTAGTTGGAATTGGGATTGGAGCTCCTAATGGAAATTACTTCAATGGTACTATAGAACATGCTCCTAATTTGGATTGGAAAGGTGTCGTTCCTCTCCAAGAGCTTTTTAAAGCCCATTTTGCAGTACCTATTGCCGTCACGAATGATGCCAATGCTGCTGCTATGGGTGAAATGCTATTTGGTGTAGCAAAAGGATTGAAAGATTTTGTAGTCATTACATTGGGTACAGGTCTTGGAAGTGGATTTGTTGTCAATGGTAAAGTACTCTATGGACATGACGCTTTCGCAGGAGAACTAGGGCATACCATTATAGAATTAGCTGGTCGAGAATGCGGCTGTGGTCGACAGGGCTGTTTAGAAACCTATGTTTCTGCTACAGGTATTGTCCGTACCGCTCGACTATTTTTAGACCAAAATCAGTCTAGTAATACCCTTCTCAAAAACGATGATACCCTTACAGGCAAATTGATTACAGAAGCTGCCCAAAAAGGAGATGTTCTTGCATTAGCTATTTTTGATTTTACTGCTCAAAAATTAGGTTTGGCGATTGCTAATATGGTTGCCATTACGAGTCCTTCTACTGTTGTTTTATTTGGTGGATTGGCCCAGTCGGGCGATCTATTAGCAGAGCCTACTAAACGTTATATGGAGATGTATATGCTCAATATTTTCAAAGAAAAAATACAATTACTATCCTCTACCGTCCCTCAAAACCACGCTGCCATACTAGGAGCAAGTGCCTTGGGTTTTGAAGCTGCTCAATAAATAGACATGGTTACGAATGGTTTTGTATACCCCCATTCCAAATCGTGCTTAAATCAAATTTCATTGTTTTTTTCATCCCTCTCTTACTCTTATGTCTGAACCTATACTAGATGACAACACTCTTACCTCTGATGAAGAGCAAAGTCTTCACCTGTTTTTCTGGCTCTTTCTTTTTGGATTAACTCTACGTATATGGGGGGCTATTATATTTAGACATCCCTCTGATTTTGTTGACATACTAGCAATACCTTTTTCTAGAATAACATTCCTAATAGGAGTCCTTAACTTCTCCTCTGATACGATTTTAGTCTTGGCTGGTTTAGCGGCATTTCAGCAAAAAGCCTTTCATACCTTTAGTAATACTCCTAGAATGAATAAATATTTCATTCTATTTTTCATTGGTGCCTTTTTCAAAATAAGTCACTTGCTATTCCATGGCATTGCTCCTGACTTATTTGAGACTGCTGACAGATGGGTCAATATTCTTTTTAGGATTCCAATTGTATTAATTCCATGGCATTACTACCGTTCAATCTATCCAAAAGCTCCTACTCCTTATCTTTTTAGAATCCCCTTTTTCAGTGCTTGTGCTTGCGGTATCCTAAGTACTCTATTCCACATTCAATCTTGGCCTTATGCTACTGTATTGTTACTGACAGGAGGTGCACTTTTTTCTCTCAGTTTTTTGGGGTTATATATCGCCCATTCACAAAAAAAATAAAATCACCACCTTATGAATGATACTATACTAGATGATTTCAAACTTAACAAAGAGAACAAAATATTACATCCAATCTTTAAAATTTATCTTTTTGTACTATTCGCTAAACTAATAATGGAGCTTGGAGTTCAGTCCTATACTAGGTACTCCTTTAGCTTTACTTATTCCTCTCTTTGCTTACTATTTGGTCTATTTGTATTCTATATTTTCATCCAAAAAATATTTCATCAACAAAATACATCTAATAGAACCCTATACGTTTTATTCGTTTGTTTTTTCATTGGAACTATAGGACAAACAGGTATATTTTTCTTTATTGGACAAATACCCTATCTATCATTATTTCATGTACTCACTTATCATCTAATGTGGTTAGGTGCTGTCATCTTACCACTACATTATTATGCAAAAATACATAACAAAATCAGTGCTTTGAGCTTTTTTCGTTACCCTGTTTATATAGCAGCTCCCTTCTATATAATAGGAGTCTTGTTCAAGACAATGTCATGGGTCTATGCTTCTGAACTACTTGTCATTAGTACCTTACTTTTCCTCTTTACAGGTAGTATTGCCTTTATTTCATTTCTGATTAAACAAAAAGGGAAACATTTATGGACAAATACAATCACGATGATTATGGCCTTTTCTTTTGCTATTGGAGTGTTATTTAAGTTTCAATCATGGCCTTACGCTAGTGAATTAATCCTTTTATTTGTTATACTCCTATTTGTCAGAATTATTCTATTCCTCATAGAAAGCCCGAAAATGAATAAAAATCAGTCTATGTAAAACTCATTTCCCAATCTTTCCAGACAGGTTCATAGCCTTCCTTCTCCAACACCTTAATCATCTCTGCGGGGGAACGCTCATCTGATATCTCAAACTGTTCTAAAGATTGTGGTGCCATGCAATACCCTCCAGGATTTGTCTTAGAACCAGCACTTAGGGAGGTAATTCCTAGTTTGATAATATGATTACGAAACACCTCTGTTTCTCTCGTTGAAATCGAAAGTTCGACCTCTTCATCAAATATTCGATAGGCACAAATAAGCTGTACTAAATCCTTGTCTGTCATCTCTACCTTAGGATCTAGTCCTCCAGAGAAAGGACGGAGTCGAGGAAAAGAAATACTGTATTTAGTTTGCCAGTAGGTACGTTCTAGATAATCTAAATGCAAAGCCGTAAAAAAGCTATCTACTCTCCAATCTTCCAAGCCAAATAAAGCCCCTAAACCAATTTTATGCATTTTTGCTTTCCCTAGTCGATCAGGGGTATCTAGCCTATAATAGAAGTTAGATTTCTTTCCTTTTGGGTGATGTTTTTTATAGTCTTCTTTGTGATAGGTTTCTTGGTAAACAAGAACTGTATGAACTCCTAACGACAATAATTCTTCGTATTCATGCTGATCTAATGGTTGTATTTCTATGGATACATGTGCAAAATGAGGCGTAATCAAAGGAAGAGCTGCTCTAAAATAGTCCATTCCAACTGTCTTATTAGCTTCTCCTGTTACGAGCAGAATGTGCTCATATCCCATTTCCTTTATTACCGCTATTTCTTTTAGAATTTCAGCTCCTAAAAGTGTTTTTCGCTCTATTTTATTGTCTAAACTAAATCCACAATACGTACAAATATTCTGACATTCATTGGACAAATACATTGGTATATACAACTGCATCGTCCTCCCAAAACGCTTTAAAGTTAGCTGATGACTCAGCTGTGCCATTTGCTCTAGATATGGCGTAGCAGCAGGTGATATCAGTGCTTTAAAATCTTCTATGGTTCGCTTGGTAGCGGACAAGGCACGCTCTACATCTACTGCTGTTTTGGCATAGATGCTTTCCTTAGTTGTTTCCCAATCATACTGATCAAAAATAGCTTTAAAGCCCATATAATTGCTGTTTGTATAGTTTAGTTTGGATGACGGTAGCAATAGAATTTGCCCTATTAATAGCTTTTTGTGCTACTTTTCCTTCAAACAACTCTAGCACCGTTTCCTCAAATAGAAACAACCACTGTTCAAAATGTTCAGTTTCTAATTTTGATTGATGATGTAAATCAAGGTGTGTTTGCAAGACATTTTTTTTATAGCCATTGGGCTGAAGCAATGTATTTTCCCAAAAATCAACTAACATTGGTAAATGCTCTTTCAGATTGATCTGAGCAATATCTGTAAATAAATAACCAATGATCGCATCCTTCAATGCCTTTTCGTAAAAAATTGCAATTAGTTTTTCGATGTCTTCCCTACACGTTATGTCTTGCATTTAGTTTAGTTATGTTTCCAGAAATAAGGTGTGAATAAGATCAAAACTGTAAACAGCTCTAATCGACCTAATAACATCAAAAAGACAAGCACCCACTTTCCGCTAGCTGGCACACCAGCAAAATTATCCACTGGTCCCAACTCTCCTATGGCAGGTCCTACGTTCCCTAAAGAAGTAGCTACCGCTCCTAATGCCGTCAATAATGGCTGCTCGAAATCAGACATAATAACGGTCATGACAATAGAACCAATAATAAAAGTAATGATGTAAAGCATCAAAAAAACAAGTATATGCGTTAAGATTCTTGAAGTTACTAACTGTTTATCTACTTTGGTACGAATAATAGCCTTAGGATGCAATAAACGCTTTAATTCCAAAAAAGAGTTTTTGACAATAACTAAATAACGGATAATTTTGACTCCTCCACTCGTAGACCCTGCACAAGCTCCACAGGAAAGTAGGAAAAAACATAACAAGGTCAAAGCAGGTGTCCATGACGTATAATCTGCGGACACAAATCCAGTCGTTGTAATCAAAGAAACAATCTGAAAAGCGACATCTCTAAAAGAACGTTCGAGTCCCAGATCTGTCACAAAAAACACCACCGCTGTAGCACTAATAATTAGACCTAATACTAAAAAACAATACGTTCTGAATTCATCACTACTCCATACTTTCTTGAAGTTTCCTTTCAACCCGTAATAGGTAATCGTATAGTTGATCCCAGCAATAAACATAAATAAGATAACAGTATACTGCAAGAAGGGGCTATCAAAATGAGCCATACTAGCATTTTTGGTCGAAAACCCACCAGTAGCCATCGTAGTAAGGGCATGATTGACTGCATCATAAAAATTCATTCCTCCTATGAATAACAACACCCCCAAAATACCTGTCAATCCCATATAAATCAACCAGAGCCTTTTGGCTGTTTCCTTGATTCGAGGGTGAATCTTATCAGAAGTAGGTCCTGGTGCTTCTGCTACAAACAACTCTACCCCTCCAATTCCTAATAAAGGTAAAATAGCAACTGTCAATACAATAATCCCCATTCCACCTAGCCATTGAGTCAAACTCCTCCAGAAAAGAATACCCTTAGGTACTGCTTCTATGTCATTAATGACAGAAGCTCCAGTAGTCGTCAAACCTGATACACTCTCAAAGATAGCATTGCTAATCTCGGGGAGTACCCCACTAAAACTGTAAGGCAATGTACAGAAAAAAGAGATAGCTGCCCAACCTGTCGTTACGATCAAAAAACCATCTCGTTTACTTATCTTCTTACTACTATTTTTAGTCAAAAACCAAGCACCTAATCCAGCAATAATAGTCGTTGTAGCAGCTCCCAATATCGCTAAGACATCTCCCATCTGATAATACAATGCAAAAGGTAATGCTGTAAGCATAAAACTGCCTAAAACCACCAATAATACTCCTACTACATTGACAACAATTCCTATATTAATCATTCTATTTGAATATTTGTTCTACAGTACGGATTGCCTCTGGCAATGCCAATACAATTACTTTATCATCTATCTCAAAACGGAAATCTCCATTCGGAACAATACTTTGTTCGCCTCGTACGACTCCTGCTATAATCGATTTCTGGGGGAAATGCAATTCTTTGACAGGATGATTCAACAAACGATTTTTTTTATGAACAACAAACTCAATCAACTCTGCATTTACTCCCTGTAGACTTGCGATTGCTTCTACCTTTCCTTTACGAACAAATCGGAATATATTATTAGCCGTAATCAGTTTTTTATTGATGATCGTATCTATACCAATATTCTGAGAAATATGTGTATAATTTACATTTTCAACCAAGGCAATCGTCTTATACACCCCTAACTCTTCTGCCATTAAACTGGTAATAATGTTCGTCTCTGCATTATCTGTTAAAGCAATTAAAGCATCCATCCGTTCCAGTCCCTCCTCTTTGAGTGCATCAATATCACCAGGAGCAGCACAAATTACCAAGCTTTTTTCCAATATCTGAGCAAATTCTTTCCCTTGGTTTTCATCTTCCAATACAATTGTTACCCCATATTTTTTCTCTGCTTTCTGAGCAGTTCTCAATGCAAGAGGTGTTCCTCCTACTATCATTAGTTTTTTGATCGGTTTGAGCTGTTTACCTACAAACTGCCTAGCTTGATCCAAGTACTGATTTTGTGTAGAAATATACAGATGATCTCCTTTTTTGAGCCTAGTATCCCCTCTTGGTATAATCGTTTCTTGTCCTCGCAGCAAGGCTATGCCTCTAAAATCAAAATCTGGTGACTCTTTATCAATTTGTATTATTGTTTTATTCACCAAGGGGCATGTAGTATCTAGGGTAAAACCTAATACTGATATTTTGCCATCCTCAAACTCAAACGAATCAGTGAACGAAGCACGCTCCAATAAGCGATGAATTTCTAATGCAGCTAATTGTTCGGGAGAAATCAAAACATCTACTCCTAACTGAGCAAACAACGCCTTATTATCATCTCTCAAATGTTCTATATTCGCAATACGAGCAATCGTATTGTTGACCCCTAATTGCTTGGCTAACATTCCTGACAACAAGTTCGTTTTTTCGGAAGTTGTGACCGCAATAAATAATTGAGCTTTTTGTGTTTGTGCCTGCTCCAAAATCTTAAGTGAAGTAGCGTCTCCTAGTACTGTTAATACATCTAAATGTCTACTGACATGTATCAATACCTCTTCATTGGTATCTATTAAGGTTATATCTTGATTTTCTTTGGATAATAACTCTGCCAAGTGAAAACCAATTGCTCCTGCACCCGCAATCACAATCTTCATTTCTATATTTTTTGATGAATAAGTAATTGTTACCTTACAACTACTTGGTAAATAATTCTTCTAAGAACATGTCTAAAGAAATACTCTGCAAGCACAAATATATCAGATATATTCAAGTTGACAGAAAAAAAGTAGTACAACCTTTGATTTTAGCATCCAGTATCATCCTAAGCATAGCTTTACCTCTAAAAAAAATTCAAAACTATGCTCTATAAACTAATAACGAGCCACCCCAAAAACTATGGAATGACTCATTTATAATTAGGGGTTATTACGAATCTATTCGTAATAACCCCTATTGAATTTGTTTAACACAAACAAATTTTATCTACCGTCTTGTTTTGCAAATACTCTCTTCAAAATATCAGTTACACGCTTGACAGGATCTTTTCTGATCAAGGCCTCTTCTTTCTGAATCATTAGAAACAAACCGTCCATTGCTTTATTCGTAACATGATCATCCAAATCTGGATTTACTTTCTGTACAAAAGGCACTTTATTGTAATTGCTAATCGCTGTTGTCCATGCATCTGAAGCACCTACCTTATTGAGAGAGTTAGCAATCACTGGATTGAAAGAGCTATACAACTGTGAAGAAGTGGTTCTTTTCAAGTATTGTGTACAAGCATCATCTGCTCCCATCAGTATATTCATAGCATCATTGATAGTCATACTTGTAATCGCCTTGATAAAAATATCTTTCGCTCCTACAGCAGCATCTTCAGCAGCACGGTTAATTTTTTCTATCGCTACATCTACTACTTGACCAGCCCCTATATCACGTAGTGTTTTCTCTACTTTTTGTGCTTCTGGCGGAAACAGTACTTTTACAGATGGATTTTTGAAAAAACCATCTTTTGCACTCAAAGTGCTGACACCTTTTGTTGTCCCTTGTTGTAATGCTTGTTTTAATCCATTCACGACATCTGCATTGGTCAATGCAGTAGAACTACTACCTCCCATTGCTGTTTTGCTTAATTCAGTGAGCGTATCACAACTGATGAGTGAAATAGCGGATACCATTACAAATACCCATGTGAAAATCTTTTTCATACCTTTCTTAGTTTATTAATTTAATGTATCATATATCTATAAAATACCTTTCAGATATCTCAAGATCATATCTTTGAGTTAATAGATTTCAAATCATGTGCCTAAATGAAAACCTACGGAGGATCTTTAAAGAATAAAGTATGTCTAATAGACGCCATTATTGGCTTTAGACCTTCTCTAGTTTGTCTTTTTTTCTTTACCATACATGAAATGATTGATTACTTCAAACAATTTTCGGGATAGTATATTTGAAAATGTAAAGAAGGTAAAAATAATCATAAGACCAAACATACCTCGCTTGTAAGAATACATCAGTACATTTCTTAGACTATCCCAGTTGTAATCGATTAGATAAAATATAAAAGAGTATAAGACAAATCCACCTAAGCCTATCCATAACCAAAATAACTGTTCTGACAAAAGAGCATAAGCAGTTTGATTTTGGTTGGCTAATTTGGCTTTTCTGTATTGGAAAGCAATGTACAAACTACTAATAAGTGTCATAATCAGATACAAATGCATCGTCAAAGCGTAGTAATTTTTAGATCTAGCAACACCACTCGGGACTTCTTTATTTCCTCCCCAGACATACCCCCACCAAGAGGCAAATTTTTCAGCATCATAGGATAATAATAATCCTGGAGAAGCCTCCATATCTGGCTGCATATTATTGATACTAATAAACAATGACCACAAAATAGTAGGAGCAAGTAATACCACCGCATAAATAACCATTCGAACAAAGTTTCTTTTAGTTCGATGTTCGACCCAGTCTACAAAGACAACTACTCCTGCCAAAAATGCAAAAATAATATTTTCAGGTCGACACAAAGTATTAATTGACAGTAAGAGTAATGACAACCAAAAATAACGTTGTTGTTCTTCTCTATTTTTAAACCAGATCAACAATGCTATGAGACCAGAAGCTATATACATCGCTTGTGGCATATTAGTCTGTGATAACGAGGAATGAGCCGTCAATTCAGGAATCAATAACACTCCTAGAATGATTACAATTGCATTCAAAGAAGTTAATTTTAATTGGCGAGCTAATCCATAAAGTAATATTAATCCAGAGGTATGAAACATTGTGCTCATAATTTTAGATAGAACCGCTCCACTCATGTAAGCATAACCAAAACTGGCTGAAACCAAAGGTGGGTAAACCATACGATGTGCTGTATTGGCAATTGATTTTCCATTACTATAAAACAAACTATTATTAAATGTCCCTTCGTTGCTCAACACTTTTGCCATCAAATCATAACCCGCAATAGTATCGAATTCAAATGGAGGGAAAAATAAACATTTCTTTACTACTGCCCACCAAATAAAAGTGGCAAATCCAGCTATTACTAGCCATGGAATATTTACTTTTTGCCAGTTAGAGGGTAATCCAATCGGCTTAGGAATAAAAATTTCCTTTACAGAAGTTTTTTTGACAACCAATGTGTAAGCCAATGTTGCAATAATAAATAAAATACTGACACTGTATATACTAGAAAGATTGATTGTAATCCCTACTAAATCAAGTAGAATCATTCCTATGACCTGAAAGCCAATTCCTAACAAAAAAGAACTTCCTATTTTTTCGGCGTAAGAAAACTCTTTTGAAATAACTGTAATGGCACAAAAACCAACTAAACAGGTAATTAAAATACTGAGCGGTAACATATAGTAGTCTATTGAGAGGGTCTAATTTATTGAGCAGTTTGAGCTTCTTTTTCTATAGGGAGAATGGTATAATATTCACGTTGTGCCACAGGGTATTTCAATTCATCATATCCATGCCCATATAGTATAGCTACATGAGTAGCCTTTGCTTTTTTGGTTTCATAATCAGGGTCGGCTGTTTCATTCGGTTCTCCTTTTTCATTGAGAGGAGCATCCCAGTTTTCATAAATCAATGTACGAGGATACAAAAAATAGGTACTGACTGATTTGCGATATACATTCTTGAACTTAGGTGTATTAGCAGGGGCATTCTCTGGTCGCTTTGCTTTGTATTTAGAAGGCATGATGATGATAGCATCTTCTGGTGTTTTGTCTCGAATCATTTTCAAGTAATTAAAATCTACCCCACTCTTTGCCATTTGCTTATCATCTAAAGTAGCACTGTCCATTTTTGCCATGTTCGCATTATTTTGCTCTACGAAAGTATGATAAATCCATTTGTAGTTATGAAACCACTGAAAATTTTTAGTACGGCTATATTCCAATCCTTTATCATACAACTCGTAGTCCTTTCCTGTCAGCTTTTTATCTTTTTTCTGAATTCTGAGAGCTACTTTATTTACTTTAGTCATATCAATATATCCATCAAGCATATAGTTAATTCCCAGATATAGAACAGCTCCAATTAGTATTGCTTTAAAGTAAAACGGGATAAGTCCTTCCTCTGTAGGTGTTCTTTTGGCTGCTGGGGATGTTCCGACTGCTTTGGGTGCCGTAGCCTTTTTTTTCTTACTCATTTTGATTCAATACTTTTAATTTCTTTCTTTTATAAAATGGGGGGTAAGACATCGCTTACAAATATACGGACCATAATTACGAGTCAATGTTGCTCGTGTTTCTGGATAAACCATTCCATGGTTTGTCCAGCAGTCTTCAGGATCATAAGATATAAAGGCTTTACTGCATTTATTGCACTGAACCACAAAGCTGTCTTCCATTTCTATATAAGCCTTACCTATCCTCGCTCCCATAGGTGGGTTTTCTTTGGTAATCCTAACTTTCATAGCTTGGATGTTATTACAAACATCTATTGTCGTCTCTATAATTCGATTAGCGATAGCTTCCAATAGTTGTGTAGGTTTCGCCATTTCTATTTTAGCAATTCTATATATCGTTTCATAATTAACAGTATTGTCCAAATTGTCGGTGTGAGCGGCAGTAGCAAAATTAACCGTTAAGTAGACATCTACAATATAATCATTTCCGATTAAGCGTTCCTCTTCATAAAAACCATGAAACGCATAGAATTTCATTCCCTCTAGTGCAATCAATCCCATTATTATATCTATTTATCTAGTTTTTCGTCGATATATGTCAACACCTTATTGATCAAATGAACTCGATCCTTTCCCCTAACATTATGTGGGTGCATAGGATAAGGGAAAAAATCCACTAAAATGCCATTATCAACAAAGGCTTTGACTAGACTAAAGTTGTGTTGCATTACTACTACATCATCAATAGTACCATGTATCAATAATAAATCACCTTCCAATTTATCTGCATGATTGGATAAAGTTGTTTTTTCGTATCCTTCTGGATTTTCTTCAGGACTATCCATATAGCGTTCGCCATACATTACTTCATAATAGTTCCAATTCGTAACAGGTCCTCCTGCTACTCCTACCTTGAATACATCTGGGTATTTCAACATCATAGAAGTCGTCATAAAGCCTCCATACGACCATCCATGAACTGCCATACGGTCTGTATCCGCATAAGATAGAGTTTTCAAATAATCCACCCCTACCATTTGGTCTTGCATTTCTAGATCGCTCAAATTCCGATGAATACAACTTTCGAATTCAAATCCACGGTTGGCAGAACCTCTATTGTCTAGTGTAAAAACTAAGTAGCCTTGATTAGCGGCATAATGCATCCATAGACTTGCATTTCCTAACCAACTATTGGTAATCATTTGTGCATGAGGGCCTCCATAAACATAAACAATGACAGGGTACTTTTTGGCTGGATCAAAATCTGCTGGCTTAATCAAACGAGTGTGTAGTGGAGTACCATCTTTCGCCTTCAAGGTTTTGAATGTGGTCGTACCTACCACTCTATCTGTATAAGGATCCGCAGCGGTTGAAATGACTTGTTGTTCTTTTCCTTTTGAATTTAGCAATCTCCATACAAATGGCGTTTCCAAATCAGAATACCCATCCAGTATGAATTTTTTATTACTAGATAACTTTATAGAATGTTGCCCTTCTTTGGTAATAATTCTGGTTGGATTTTTTTTGCCATCTAGAGAAGTTTTATATAAGGTGGTGTTAAGACCACTTTCGTCTGTCCCTTTTACCAATACACTCTTTCCTTTGTCATCTAGTCCCAAAATATCCAAAACAACCCAATTGCCTTTTGTTACCTGACCTAATAACTTTCCTTCGGTATTATAACGGTACAGATGATTGAAACCATCTCGTTCACTCTGCCACAAAAATTCATTTTTATTATTTGGCAAAAACCACACGGCATGCTCTGGCTCTACATATCTATCATGTTCTTCTTTAATCAGGGTTTTGACAAAATCTCCTGTAGTAGCGTCATACTGATTCAACCACATGCGATTCTGTGCTCTATTCACTACTGCTACATACAAGTATTTGTTGTCTGGCCCCCAGCCAACATTCGTTAAATATTGGTCTTTCTCTCCCTCTACGTTGAGAAAAATAACTTCTTTAGTCGCTCCATCAAATACGCCCACTTTAGCATACTCACTTTGCTGCCCTGTCATAGGATATTTGATTGGATTTAGAGTAGCAGGTGTTGTACTAATATCAAGTAAAGGGTACGTTGCGACATCTGTTTCGTCTTTTTGATAAAAAGCTAATTTACTGCCATCAGGTGACCAAAAAGTACCTTTCTTTATCCCAAACTCATAACGGGCTATTGCTTGTCCTGTTACTATATCTTTATTCTTACTATAGAAAACCTCTACTTTTCCTCCCAAAGGGTTTTGGATGTACAGATTATTATTTTGTGTATAAGCAATCTGTTTCGTTTCCTTATGCCAATCATGATGTCCCCCTATTGGGATCACTACTTTACTCAACAAAACCACCTTATTATCATTCCACTGCATGAAATAGGTTGTCTTGTCATATGTAAAGTCAAAAGACTCTGCGGTAGTCCATTTAATACCTGGTAGATAATTCAATTCTAAACCTGTTGCATCTTCCAGCATTTCTCTATCAATTGCTTTCACCGCCGTTTTCTTACTGGCTTCTTGCAACAAAATAGCACTCCTGTTTTCATTCATAAAAGAAAACTGCTGTTTGCCAGGTACCCATTGCAGATTAGCAGGTTGTTTGGGGTAGAACTGTCTCCATTGACCCATTACAGATTCTTGCAATGTCAATGGTTTCTTTTGTGCGATTAAAGTGGTGGTTGTCAGTAGGAGTACCACTAGGTATAAATTTCTCATAAATTGACCGCTTATTTTTTGTCCTGATTCTTCTTTTGTTCTGATTTGGGATTAGAACGTCTTCTATTGTTATTTCTATTATTAGAAGGGCGTTTCTTGCCACCTTTTCTATTGTTATTATTATATTTTTTCTTTCCTCCTCCTGAAGTATTACTATTAGTCTTGTAAGCAGGTCCATCCCCCAATTCTGCGGGAAGAGCGATCTTAGGAACTTCAGCTTCTATCAATTTTTCAATCCGCTGGAATTTGTATACATCATTCGGATTGATAAAAGTCAGTGCTACCCCTGTAGTCGAAGCTCTTGCCGTACGTCCGATACGGTGTACATAGTCCGCCGCATCACCTGGTACGTCATAATTAATAACCAAGTTAATATCTTTAATATCTACCCCTCTACTCAGTACATCTGTTGCTACCAATATTCGAATAGATTTATTCGTAAATTTCAAAAGGACTTCTTCTCTTTGTTTTTGATCCAAGTCAGAAGAAATACCAGAGGTGTCAAATCCTTTTTTGCGTAGCTCTCTAACTATTACAGATACATTCTTTTTGGTAGAGGTAAAAATAAGAATACTCTGATACTCCTCCTTTCCCTTAATCAAAGCCTTTATTAAAGGTGTTTTTTGATTATCATAAGTCATGTAAGCTGCCTGCAATACTCCCTCGGCTGGTTTAGCCAGTGCTATATTGATAGAAAATGGATCTTCTAATATTTCATTGGCTAAAGTACGTAGTTTAGGAGCCATAGTAGCTGAGAA
>CAYOJF010000008.1:61997-72344 GCA_964404215.1 uncultured Aureispira sp.
CCTCAAAAAAGCCCATGTCCAACATTCGATCCGCTTCATCCAATATAAGGTGTTCGATGTTATTGAACTTAACATATCTCAAATTCAAATGCGAAATAAGTTTTCCTGGGGTTGCTACAATTACATTACAACCTTTAGTTAAAGCTCTTTTTTGGGTCGCAAAATCATCTCCACTTCCACCACCATAAATGGCAATAGAACTTACCCCTACAAAATAAGCCAAACCTTGAATTTGCTTATCTATCTGAATCGCTAGCTCCCTAGTTGGGCAGATAATCAAAGTATTGGATGTGCTAGTCGGATTAACGGCTAGTTTGTGTAAAATAGGTAATACAAAAGCTGCTGTTTTACCTGTTCCTGTTTGAGCACAAGCCACTAAGTCTTTTCCTGCCAATATTTGTGGGATACCTTGTTCTTGGATGGGTGTAGCATCTACAAATCCCATATAATCTAATGCTTCTAATAACTGGTCTGCTAAGCCTAATTCCTCAAATGTCATACTTCTATTTTATCCGCTTGGTTGTTTAATCAGGCTAAAATAACATTTTTTTGTAGAGTTGACGCACAATTCATTAGCAGATGTGCGATTTAGAGTTCTTATCGAATCTTTTTTTTGTTTGTCCTATTTTATAATGTTAAATTGTGAGCCTACCAAAAAAAACAAAAAGATAGTTTTAGAGCATTTGCTCTACTTACGTTAACTAATTGAAATTATGCGATACCAAAAAATTAATCCAAGCTTATTTGTAGAAAATAGAAAACGATTCATGGCTCAAATGAAGCCTAATTCTATTGCTATTTTTCATGCCAATGATATGATGATGCGTAATGGGGATTGCCACTTCCCTTTTCGTCAACAATCAGATTTATTCTACCTCTCTGGACTAGACCAAGAGGAAGTGATCTTAGTACTTTATCCTGATTGCCCAAAGGGAAAGAGTTTCCAAGAAATAATTTTCACGAAACAAACGAATGAATATATTGCGGTATGGGAGGGTTATAAATATACCAAAGAAGATGCTGCTGCCACTTCAGGGGTACCTAGTGTCTACTGGTTATCTGAAATGAGTAGTCTCCTAAATGAAATGATTCTATTAGCAGATAATATTTACACCAATACCAACGAAAATGATAGAGCGGTCAGCGACTATGCAACACGTGATGTTCGTCATGCCAATGAAATGCAACAAAAATACGTTGGCCACACTTTCCTACGAGCTCAACCGATCATGAAAGCACTCCGTATGATCAAATCACCTCTAGAACTCGAAATGATGCAGATAGCTTGTGACATTACCAACAAGGCTTTCCGTCGTGTTTTAGCAACGACTAGACCAGGTATGATGGAATATCAAGTAGAAGCTAATGTTATCGCAGAGTTTATTGGAAACGGAGCAGCTGGTCATGCTTATACTCCTATCATAGCTAGTGGTGCCAATGCTTGTGTACTCCACTATATTGCCAATGATATGCCACTCCAAGATGGTGATCTAATGCTGATGGATTTTGGAGCAGAATATGGGAACTATGCAGCTGATTTGTCTAGAACAATTCCAACTAATGGGCGTTTTACAGATCGTCAAAAAGACGTCTATAATGCTGTATTGAAAGTTAAAAATGAAGCTCAACAGTTACTTGTACCAGGCAATAACTTGAATGATTACCATACAGAAGTAGGCAAAATTATGGAAAGTGAGTTGATTCGCATCGGATTGTTAGACAAGACAGCTGTCGCTCATCAAGACCCTGCTCGCCCACTTTATAAGCAATATTTCATGCATGGCACTTCACATCATCTGGGGCTAGATGTACATGACCTCTGTCATCGTTATGTAGAGTTTCAAGAAGGAATGGTCTTTACTTGTGAACCAGGTATCTATATCCCTGCTGAAAACATGGGAATTCGTTTAGAGGATGATGTTGTCGTCACTAGTGGTTCTGTCAATAATCTCATGCAGGATATTCCGATTGAAGTAGAAGAAATCGAAGATTTAATGAATTCATAAATCACTTGAATAACAGTCAATTATATATAAAATAATTGACTGTTATTTTTATTCCCAGATTCAAGTATGGAAATACTAGATGACTTTATTTTCGATCCTAATGAAAAAGGAACCATCTCTTTTGATAAAAAGAAATTTATTATTTTATCTGTACTAAGTTGGGGATTTACAATATTCTCTCTTCTCAGTATTTATCGATATTGGTCATTCCCTCATTATCTACAGAAATGCATTCAATCTTGGTTTCATAACCCTCTTTTCTATTTAGTAGTATACTTTATTGTCATGAATAAGGCTTATCAACCTGTTTTCATGAACAACATTAAATATAGTTTTCTATTTCACTTAGTTTCTATTATTCTCCCTTTTGCACTATCTATGTTAATGTTTATTTCCATAGCTCCAGGAAGTATTAATAACTGGCTGTTTATTAGCCTTATATTTACCTTAATCTATGCTGCCTTGTCATTTATCTTAGCCTTCATTAGTCATGGGCTTTCTCCCATGAAACTAAAAGTAGATGGTTACTATATCTTTTTTATATTAATGGCTTTAACTTCTGCTGTTCCCTATTCCTACTCCTTTGGTGTTGTTATTAGTCTACTTTCTTTTACAGGGTACTTTATTGCAAATAAAATTAAAGCTGCAAATGGAAATACTAGATAATATAAGCACATCAAACAATGCTGAAAATATAAAAAATCAATCTAAAAGGAATTTCATTATCCTAGTGTTAGGGTCTTGGGGGTTTATTATTTTTTCTATGCTGATGTTACTGAAAGTTTCTTGGTTACCACCTGAACTTATCACCTCTTTTGCTCCTTGGTTTCATTCTTTTCGGTTTTATTTTGCGATCTATTTTTTAATAATTTACCTCAACTACCATTCTACTTTTCGAAATGAGATCTACTATAGTGGATGGTATCATCTGATAGTTATTCCACCTCCTCTTTTTTTCGTGACAATTATGTCCATTTGGTTGCAAGAAAAAGGAGATTACACCATCATTTTCCCATTAATGGTTATTCTGTTTATCTATTGTATTTTCAGTATATTCTATTCTGCATTTCTACATCTCATTCTCCAAATTACATCACCTATCAGACCACCCTATATTTTTTTCGTCATACTCTTTTCTGCCTCTATTCATCCCATATTATTTCCACTTGGTTGTATTATTAGTATAGGAGGATTTCTAGGTTATTATTTAATGAAAAAAATGAGCTACAATGGAAATTCTTGATAACCTCGATCAGGAGGTCTCGTCTAAAAATCAATTCGACCGTCAAAAACTATTCTATCTTATTCTAGGGAGTGTACTCTTTGCCTGCGTTTATTATTTTTTCTTTTTTGCTTCTCGAAAATTTTCTTTTTTGAAAATCACCAATTCTCCTTTCTGTATTGTTGCCTGCTACTATCTTATTCTTCGCTCCTACTATGATAGTATTCTATTAGGGCGTTACAAGTATTTAGCAATTTATAATTTCGCGGTAGCTGGATTCAGTGTTTTTCTGATCAATAGCCATATGATGTGGATGAGCGGTATAGCACTTAATAACTTATCTGGTTGGGCAGGATTTCTAACCATCAGTGTGATGGGAATGGTTATTTCTGGTGTTGCTTCCTTATCATTAAGCACAATAGTCCATGTTATTGCCCAGTACACTAAATACAAGCATCGGATACTGTATTTCTTAGGGTTACTTTTCCTAGCTACACTATTCCCTTTTTGGCTTCCTTATCACATGCTCTTTGTTATTTTGGGGTGTATGGGTTATGCTTTTTTCTACAAAGCATAAAAAAAGTCCTTGCAGCAATGCTACAAGGACTCTTCCTCTTTATTTCTATACAATTTTACTTCTTATCTGGATCTGTAAAATCATAATTGTCTAAGAATTTGGTCGTAAAGTTTCCTTCAATAAATTCTTTAGTGTTCATCAGTTGTTTATGCAAAGGAACAGTTGTTTTGATCCCCTCTACAATAAACTCATCTAATGCACGACGCATTTTAGCTATACATTCCTCTCTAGTTCTTGCTCTACAGATCAGCTTCGCTATCATAGAATCATAATAAGGAGAAATAGTGTATCCTGCATATACATGTGTATCTACACGAATACCATGTCCTTTAGAACTATGAAAAGAAGTAATCTTACCTGGACAAGGACGGAAATTGTTATAGGGGTCTTCTGCATTGATACGACATTCGATCGCATGCATAGTTGGATAGTAATTCTGTCCAGAAATTTTCTCGCCTGCAGCTATTTTTATTTGCTCACGAATCAAGTCATGATCAATCACTTCCTCTGTGACAGTATGCTCTACTTGAATACGAGTATTCATTTCCATGAAATAGAAGTTCTTATGCTTGTCTACCAAGAACTCTACTGTTCCAACACCTTCATAATTAATCGCTTTGGTTGCAGCTACAGCAGCAGCTCCCATTCTTTCTCTCAACTCATCATCCAAAAATGGAGATGGAGATTCTTCGATTAATTTCTGGTGACGACGCTGTATAGAACACTCTCTTTCTGAAAGGTGACAAGCATTACCGTGTTGATCTCCAGCTACCTGAATTTCGATATGGCGAGGCTCTTCCACGAATTTCTCCATGTACATGCCATTATTACCAAAAGAAGCTTTAGCTTCATTCTGAGCAGAACTCAAAGCAGACTCCATTTCAGATTTATTCGCTACATAACGCATTCCTTTTCCACCACCACCAGCAGTTGCTTTCAGCATCACAGGATAGCCTATTTCTTCCGCTAACTCTAATGCTTCATCTACATCCTTAAGCAAGCCTTCCGACCCTGGTATAACTGGCACATTAGCCGCTATCATCGTTTCTTTAGCCGTGATTTTGTCTCCCATTTTACGGATATGCTCTGGTGATGGTCCTATGAACTTAACGCCAGTTTGAGCACAGATTTCAGCAAAATCCGCATTCTCTGCTAAAAAACCATATCCTGGATGAACCGCATCACTATTAGTGATTTCGACTGCCGCCATCAGATTAGGAACATTTAGATAAGAATCCGTAGACGCTGCTGGTCCGACACAAACAGCCTCATCAGCAAAACGTACATGCAAACTATCTTTATCTGCTGTAGAGTAGATAGCGACGGTTTTGATACCCATTTCTCTACACGTACGAATGATACGCAAAGCAATTTCGCCTCTGTTTGCTATTAATATTTTTTTAAACATATTTTCATGTATATTGATCAGCAATTAAGAGTCCTAATAAGGATCTCCCTTATTCTACCCGATCCTTATGAAGGATCTACCAAGAAAAGTACTTGTCCATATTCAATAGGACTAGCATCTTCTACCATCATTTTGACAATTTTGCCACTAACCTCTGCTTTCACTTCATTGAAAAGTTTCATCGCTTCGATTAAGCAAATAGTATCATCAATATTGATCGTATCTCCAACCTTCACAAAAGGTCCTTTTTCTGGAGATGGACTGCGGTAGAAAGTACCAACCATCGGAGAAGTAACCTCTATATATTTAGAACTTTCTTCAGCGGGGGCAGCTGCTTTTTCTTCTTTAGCCTCTTTGTTCGCTACAGGAGCAGTAGTATTCTGCTGTGGCTGTTGCATTACAGGCATAGGCATTCCAGCAGAAACCACTGATGGTTGCTGTACTATCACCTCTTTTCCTGCAGAATATGACTTCGTACGAATACTAATCTTAGCACTTTCATTTTCGTACTTAAATTCGCTAATTTTGCTTTTTTGAATCAACTTAATGAGTTCCTTTATTTCTTCAAACTCCATAGTAAGTAAGTTTTATGTTAGGTTTCAAAAAAAATATTTTTTGTAAAAAATACAAAAGCACAAGCCTCAACTTGTGCTGTTCTTAATAGTTTCTTATTGTTTCACACGCTCCATGTATGCACCTGTAGCAGTATCAATGCGGATAAAATCTCCTTCCTTGATAAACAATGGTACACGTACCTCTGCTCCAGTTTCCACCTTACATGGCGTCAATGTATTAGTAGCAGTATCTCCTTTCACACCAGGCTCTACCTCTGCTACTTGTAGTATTACATATTGTGGAAGTTCACAAGCCAAAACAATCTCTTTTTCTGCATGAAAAAGAGCCTCTACTTCTTGACCTTCCTTCATCAATTGGCTATTGTCCAACATTTCTTTCAATATATCAATCTGATTGAAAGTCTCATTATTCATAAAGTAAAAACGATCTTCATCGTCATACAAGTATTGATAACTTCTACGCTCTACACGGACATCATCTACTTTTTGCCCTGCTGGAAAAGTGTTGTCAACGACCTTGCCATTCGACAAATTTTTTAACTTTGTACGGACAAAAGCATTTCCCTTTCCAGGTTTTACATGAAGAAACTCTACTACAATGTAAGTTGCTCCGTTGTATTCCATGCACATTCCTTTTCGAATATCTGATGTTGTTGCCACTCTTTTATTTTTTGTATTAACATTTAATATAATTGCAAAAGTTATTTCCACAACTTTCGTGAACAAATATAGCGTTTCTATTAGAAATTACAATTTTTTGGTACGCTATTCTATTTTAGAATTACCCTTTTGTTAATTTTAAGCTCTTATTCTATCTGAGATTTATTTAGTGTACACCAAATCTACCGACCGTTTGAAAGAACAGCTATTAATCTATACACCAACTGAAAGCCCCCGTATTCATTATATTATGGATTGGTTCTTTGGGCAAATATTGGGTCCAAAACAATACTGTATCGTAAACAACTATATTGCTTTTATACAGAAAGAGTCCGTTGCCAAACTTAATTACAGTACACTCCCTACTCCTAATATTCCTACGATTATCCCAAACGGGTTATTGAACGAATCCAATATCAAATCCTTTACACCTACTTTCCAATACCACCAAAATCTTCCAGCCGCTTTCTTTTCGCCCAAAGATGATCTAGCAGCACTTCCTTTTGATATTTTCGCACTTACTTTTTATCTACTTAGTAGATATGAAGAATATTTAGACACACCTAAAGACCAGCATCAGCGTTTTACTGCTCATCAGAGCATGGCGTATCAAAATAACTTCCTAGAACTCCCTCTAGTTGACTTATGGCGTATCCAATTGAAAAATATTCTACAACAACACTACCCAAAACTTCTTTTCAAGAACTCTACTTATCAATACACTCCAACTTATGACATTGATTACGCCTATGCTTTTTCACAAAAAGGATGGATTCGACAGATAGGAGCTTTTGCCCGCAACTGCAAAAACCGAGACCTTCCTCTACTCAAAATACAACTTAAAACTTGGTTGCGACTACAAAAAGATCCTTATGATTGCTTTGAATATCTAAAGTCTCTAGATAAAAAACATCAACTCTCCCCTATTTATTTTTGGCTAGTGGGAGATTATGGGCATTATGATAAAAATATTGCTCCTAGCAACAAGAAATTCCAATCTCTGATACAACAAAATGCGGCTCAATTCCCTATCGGCATTCATCCTTCGTATGCTTCCAATGATGCTCCCTTATTATTAGACAAAGAAATTAACAGACTGGAAACAATTAGTCGACAACGAATAGCCAAAAGCCGACAACATTATTTAAAATTAACCCTACCAGATACTTACCAACGATTGGTGCAATACCGAATCCAAGAAGACTATACAATGGGATATGCTCAAGAATTAGGTTTCAGAGCCAGTACAGCACAGCCCTTCTCTTGGTTCAATCTAAAGGCTAATCGTCCAGAAGAGCTACAAGTATATCCTTTCCAAATAATGGATGTTACCCTAAAGAATTATCTAAAGTATTCGCCCCAAAAAGTGATTGAAGCAGCTAGTCAAATTATCCAACAAACCAAAGCTGTTAATGGTCATTTGATAACTATCTGGCATAATAGCTCTCTAGGAGAATGCATGGGATGGGAAAGCTGGAGAGACGTTTATGAAACTATTCTTTCTGAAGCTGCTCCTTGATCTTATTTAATAAAAAGGCACTCGTTATGTGAATAAAATCAAGCTTATCTGGTGTATGCTTATTATAACAATTAGGCTTTTTGGGCACTTCTGGAATAACACCTACACCAATAGGCATCACTAAAAATTTATTTCGAGAATTATCTATAGCTAAATCCTGAATCAACTGTAGTTCTTTCATACCTTTACCTCTATATCTATAAGTCTCTACCCACCAAATTTCACCAAAACCAGATGGGTCAGGTTTCATCAAAGTATCCTTTCTACTCCCAATCATTACTTTTTCTTGCTCACTCAACGGCAAAAACCCATCTCTTAAGATGTCTCTAGATAGATGTTTCTTTTTTTTATCTTCAACAATCTTATCATACCATAACCCAAAAGCACTGTCTTGCGTTACTGTACTTTTCAGCACATTTACTTTTTCTAAATCAATGATTGTAGTGATTCTTTTTGCTAATGGGATAGTTCGCCGCTGAAAATCCAATCTAGCCACTAAAGTTGTTGGCATCCAAAACAAAGAATTCGCCTGTTTATCTTTGGCTTCTACAGGAGCTACTCCCAATGGAATTCCATAAAAAGCACCTTCTCCTTTATGAAAGTAGATCAGTTGACGAATACGAAGTACAGGCACCTCTTCTAGCGTATACCTTTCTTTGACTTCTATTATAATTTCTTCAAATGTTTCTGCATCAAAAGTAACAATCGTATCTATGTTTAGTAGGCTATTTGCCAAATCCACGCCTTCTTTTTTGTCCGTTAGTTGAAGCGTTTGATAAACTGCTGTCATAGAAGCTATACTAAACAAACCATCTATCAAGCGAAGGTCAGCATTCTCGACCATTCCACAATTACTTGCATGATAATGCAACACTCTTTCTTTTTGCAATACTTTTTTATAATTAGGGGTACCCCCTAATTCTCCTCTTTCTTCATAATCCACTATTACCTCACCTACCCAAAGTACCTCTTCATCTGAGAGTAAAGCATTTATAATTTCCGCTGGTGATTTTTTTTGAGATAAAAATTCTAAGGATTCCTGTGCTTGTATAGCATCATAACATAATATAAATAACAGCATTTGGAGCATTAGATTCTTCATATAGTTTCCCTTTAGAGTATGTTATTCTGTACGAATAGTATTTTGCGATTGTTGAATAAATGCAGGATTACTAATCCATATAAACTTAGGGTCAAAACCACCTACTTCTACATTTTCCTCCTTGAATGTAAAACCTAGTGTAGAAACTTTAATTTTTTTATTACGCTTATCTATACCCCAGTCTTGTATCAATTGCAATATTTTGATTTCCTCTCCATTGAGTTCATTTTTCACTATAGTGATGTCTTCCCCAAAGTTGTTCTCTGGATCAAAGGTAATTATGGTGTCTGTATAAATCACTAACCGATTACGTTCTATCCTAGTCATTGGCACGAATCCATCCATATCAAAATCATTAGAAATATGTAATTCTTGCTCTCCTGCACGAATACGACTATATAGCTCTGCTAACACTGTTTTTATATCTTTTTTCTCCTTAATGACAGCAATAGAATCCAGTATGACATCCTGATACAATCGTTGAGCAAAAGGCAAAGAGCCATTTTTCAAATCTAATAAACCATTCTCCATCTCTGGAATCATCCAATACATGGGCTCTAACTGATCCTCTCCCTTCTTTTTCTGTAAGGGGGCTATCGCCAATGGTATAGCATGAAATTGTTTACTTTCTTGATCGAAATAAAGCAATTGACGAATACGAACTGCTGGTACATACTTTGCAGAAAAAGGTCGTACGACTGCTCTGACTACTTGCTCGAATGTTTCCCTATCAAAGGTAATTGTCATCTCTGACACCGTCTTTGATAACGTTTTGTGAAAGCCTTCCTTTTTTTGTTTTAAATCAGAAGTATAATAAATCTCCATTTCGCTCGCATGGAATGCTAATAATGGAGCAAAATCAACGGGTGGCATTTCAGTGCCTACTATCTCTGACACCTGATATTTCAGTAGTTTAGATGATTGGTCAACACCTTGATCCACCATCACCTCTCCCATCCAAACAATATCTGGATTAGCTTTCAAGCTAGCGATGATTTTTTGAGGGTCTGTAGTGCGTACTATATCTGGTGTTTGTTGAGCAGCAGCACTCCACACTTCCATGAAAAACAGGATAATAAAGAATCGAATAGTCATATTTTATTTTTTTATAAAAAGAAGTTGTTCAAAGCGTGTTTGAGAATACTCACCAAACAAAAGCTACTCAAAAATGTATTTTACATCTTTGAGTAGCTACTTTTATTTTGAATCAATAGGTCGTAGTCTACTTATCTTTATCTGGACGTCTAACAAACATTTTTTTCGAGCTAAAAACACTCC
>CAYOJF010000009.1:0-68797 GCA_964404215.1 uncultured Aureispira sp.
ACTAGAAACCCCAAGAAAATAAATCACCAAACAATTAAAATTAAGACAAAATGAATGAAAAGGCAATAAAAGAACTCTATTGGGAATTACATGCTAGAGCAAAGAGCTTGAATGAGAAGATGAATGCAATAGGAGGAACTGAAAAAGCAGCACTGACTAAAAAAATACAAGAGTTGAGTCGAATGCTAACCGAATTGACTACTAAGGCAAAAGATAAAGGCATAGATATCAAAGATAAGGCTGGACTTGATATAGAGGAAAATGCCGCTAATGATTGGGAACAACTCCTCACAATTAGCAGTCTACCTGAAGAAGTGAAAGGACAGCTAAAAACGAGAATAACAGGTTTGGGGACGTTGCCAACCGCAACCCAAATGAATGAACTCCTACAGTTTTGTGATAAGTATTACAACCAAAATATTGCGAAACTTAAAAAGGAGCGTGCGATCAAATCGTTTGAAAAGAACAAGGAGACATACACCAATCAGGATGTTAGTCGCATTGTCGCTGATTACCAAAAAGCAGCAAAAGCAACATTAGCAGAGAGTATTGGAAAGCTGGATAGTTCGTTTAAGTTACAAATGGCAGAAGTGCAGCCTATCTTTGATAGTTACCATAGTGGCGAAAAAGTCATGGAAGGAGATACCAATAATGACTGGAAAACACAAATTGAGGAGTCGGACTTATTGGATGAAATTAAGCAAGCTTTAGAACAACAAATCAGTACCTTATCTCCTGCACCAACTCCCAAGCAGATGAGAGACCTATTAGCAAGTATTAATAAATATTATCAAGCGAATGTAGGGGCCTTGAAGGAAGAAAATGCGATTGCTTCGTTCGAAAAAAATATGAAGCGTTCTTTTAGCAACGAAGATTTGACTCAGATTATGAATAAGCACAAAAAATCTGGGATAAATGCCTTGCTAGAAGGGATAAAAAACATCAATACCACTTTCTTAATCGATATGAATGGGGTACATGGACACTTTGAAAATTTTTACTTAGGTAACAATCCTTTATCTTCTGTCGTAGAAGGTATTTCTAATATACCCCATCAGTTCAAGATCGATCTGAAAACAAAAAAATTAGAAGATGAAAAGAAGATAGGACCATTAGTATATAAAGATCCTACTATTCAGCTTAGTATGAAAGGAGGGTATGTCAAGGCCGCTCATTTAGCTCGAACATTGCACGAAGAAGTTTGTACTTCCTTTGTGGATTCTTATGAGCAATATCTACGAAGTACCATTACACTTGGTAGTATTGGAGATATGATGAAAGGGAAGTTCCATCCTAAAATGTCTAGCAATGCTTTCTCTAGTGGCATTCAAATTGATCTAGCAGGAGGTATTGGCAATATTGTAGTCAAATGTGACTGGATCAATATGACATGGGCGGATATTGAATTTGATAAAGATGGAGTGGCACTTAATAAATTGTTAGAGCCTTCATTAGGAGCATTTCGGATTCAAGGAAATATTGATTTAGTGAAAGCGAGTCAGTATTTCAATATTGATATGCCGGGGATTGAGCTACAACGAGGGATAGCAACACTTGCTGTAGGATGTAATATTTGTTTATCGAAAGATTATTATGCTGACTTTGTCACTAAAAAAGCGAAACAATACCTAGCGGATAGAGCTGAAAAAGCGGCTCAGAAAAAGATACTAGAGGCTGTTAAGAAAGGAGCAGAAGAATTGGCAGAGCATGCTGATGATGTCAAAGATATTGTAGATGATGTTATTGGTAAAAATAGGATTTCAGAGGCTAGAAAGAATATAGCTAAAAAAATAGCCGAAAAAGCTAATCAACTCAAGAATAACTTGGGTAAACTCAAAGGAGTCTTTAAGGAAGCTGGAGAAAAGGCAATAAAAGCTGCGGGAGAAAAACTAATGTCGAAGGCAAAAGTAGAGCTGATGAAAAAAGCTGCTTTGATAGCTGGAAAAACAGTACTTAAGTTCGTCCCAGTAGTTGGTCAGATTGTCACAGCTATTGAGGTAGGTGTTTTCATTTGGCAACTAGCAAGTTGGTGGTATTCTAATCAGCCTGCGGCCTCTTCAGGTGGTAGTAATAATAACTCTGGATTTAAATCGGGTAGTAATTATAATTTTTAATTATGCTCTCAAGAAGGAATCTAGCGAAATTATGAAATTGCTATGAGCAAAAAGAAACTAGGGTTTACTTCTTATGGACAAAAAGATAGTGACATCTACTACCGTAAAGTAGGTGGAAGCTATCTTTTTGTATATAACCCAATAGCAAAAACGCTATTGGGTTTTATGGGTTTTATACTGATAATAGGAGCATATACTTTTTTGTCTATTGGAGGGGTGGTTCTAGGTATACGAGCTATTTTTAACAGTCCTTTTCAGTGGATAACTATGATTGTGGGATGGTTACTTCTAGGAGTAGGATTACGTGTGTTTTACAATCTATTGTCAGTGGGATGGTCGAAAATTAGCTATGCTACTCGATTATTGTTACTGAATAATCAATCTTTGATTGTCATACGTCTCTTACCAATCCCTTGGATACAGCGAATACAGAGGCATCAAGTAGAGGAGGTGAAATTGTATCATGATCAAAATGTATGGTTCTATGAGGAGGATAAACCTGTCTATCGACTTGGGGTACAGCTTAAAGACAAAGAAACTGAAAAGTTGCTAAATTTTATGACTTTTGGAACTGCTCCACAGGCAGAATTGAAAGATATTTTGTCCCGAAATAGACAAATAGAATACCTAGAGTTATCTCATCCAGATATAGATAGTCTATATGTTCGTAGATTGGATGATAGACTTCTTTGGATGACAAAAGATGTCTCTAAGTCTTGGCTAACAATTTTCTTATTGGTGCTAGGGAACCTTACCTTAGCTGTTGGCATTTATTTTTTAGATTATACGGCTCTCGGCTTTTTAGGAGCAATGAGCTTGCTGATGGTAAGCTTTTGCTTTCAATTATTCTATGAATTGCAGCAAGTTTGGAATACAGATAGAGTTGTTATAACTCCTTTATTTATTCAGACATCTAAAATGAGACTTCCTTTTTATAAGAACTATCAGGTAAAAAAACAAGATATTGCCTTGATTTCTATTACAACTATAGACGAATATAAATACACGATTACTATTGTGAGTGATGGAGGAACTATACACGAGTTACCTATTTTATTTGAGAATGAAGAGCAAGCAGCGAAGCAGGTAAGGGAGATGCAGAAGGTATTGCAATTAAAATAGAGTTTGCTGAGAAGAGAGGGGGGACATATCCTCAGAATGAGTAATTTATTTAGCATCAAAAAAGTAAATGCTAATAATAAGTTAAATCTAACTTATGATAGAGCCTATTGCTTATGATATACGTTGCTATGAGTTAAACAAAGTTTTGTTTATATGTTATATAAAATGATTAGCATAGGCAAATAGTACATAGAGCATGTCTAAGAATTAAGTTCTTTAAAATCAACGATTTGGGCGGAAATTAATTGGTTTTGGGGTTTTGAAAAGGTGCAATTAAATTCTAAATCAGGCATTTGCAGCTTGAAGTTAATTTTAGACATGCTCTTATTTACACTCTTTCATTGGTAAGCAGGTAATTATAGCTTTCATCTATAATATAATGACCATGAACACTTACTTAAACACTATTGATTGTATTGGAATGGATAAAAAACGTTTTTTATTAGTAAATATCATGTTCTTTTTATTGGTACATGGAGTCGTATATGCCCAAGAAAAGATTAAAGTACAGGATATCGGGGCTTGGATTGGAGCTGGGGTAGATTACCGTTTTGCAGGACAGTATACCCTCAACTTTACACAAGACATACGTCTATTCAATTCTTTTACTACTGTGAATAAAACTAATACAGAATTAGGACTTCAGTATAAAATCAATAAAAATTTTGCAATAGGTGGTGCAGTTAGGTATATCATTGATCAGAAATCAGATAAGATTTATACACAAGATTTACGCTATAATTTTGACTTACAGTTCAAAATTAAACCCATCAAAAAATTTCAATTGTCTTATCGAATAAGGATTCAACAAAAACACGAAAATATAGCTCCAACTACTTTTGCTCGACAACAGCAGTCTATTGCGAATTGGAGAAATAGGATAAAATTTAGTTATCGTCATAGAAAGCATAAAACTTATATTACAACTGAGTTGTTTAGACAATTTATGATTTATAGAAGACCCTATTTTAATAAAATAAGGCTAGTCGTAGGAAATAAAATGACAACTAAATTGGGTGATATAGACATAGGTCTTGCTTACGAACGAGAGTTGTCTACCCGATTTCCACTTAATTTTTTCTTCCTCAAATTATCTTATACATTTAGTTTTGAACATAAATAAATTACTATACTATAGTCTATTAATCGTTGGGATAACAATGATAGGTTGTACCAAAGAAAAGGCCATTTATAATACACAGCCTTCTGCCAACCTAGAACTGCCGTTACTGCTTGATTTTAATCAAACGCCCTGTTTTTTAGATATAGGGACTAGTACGCTCAAGTACAGTATTAGTGATACTTCTCTTCCATTTGAAGCTTTAGTAGATTTCAAAGATGATTGTCAAATTAAATTTGAAGGCCAAGATTTGACGAACCATGCAGTTAATCATTTTGGAACTATTGAATGGAATAAACCTTATCGAATAGAGATTGTCTTTGATGGGAATGTAGATTCCTTTAATTTGGTATTTACATCACTTCCCTTAGTCCAATTAATTTTGCTGGATAAGATAAAGGATGAACCTAAATCTTTAGCAAGAATGATTGTAAATGACCCGAAGCTAAATAAAGAGGTAATTAATACTCCAATAGGAATAGAACAAAGAGGTGGGTTTTCATTGCGGCAGCCTAAGAAATCTTATGGTTTTAAGCCACTAAAAGACTTGAACCCCTCTAATAACTATAGCTGTGGTTTTTTGGGGATGAATAGTAATGATAGCTGGATTTTAGATGCTATGTATCTTGATGAGTCTAAAGTTCGTAATAAGACCTGCTTTGACATATGGCGTAGTCTAAATGATAGTCAAATGAAGCATAGAAATATTGAAGGTCACTTTGTTGAGTTATTTATCAATCACCAAAGTATTGGTTTATATTGTTTTGCAGAAAAATTTACATCTACAAAACTTAATACCACGACTGAATCTGTGTTTTATAAGGGAAGTGATAATAAACCGAATACACAATTTGAGGTATTACCTAAAGGAAATCCTAACAAAGGTCATTGGGGGGATTGGTTACAAGAAATCCCAGATGCGAAGCAAAAAATTACATGGGATAGCTTTGAAGAGTTACTAGAATTAGCGGTAAAAAAAGAAGATATTGTATTTATGAATCAAATTCATAAAGAATTGGACTTAGATATAGCAATTGACTATTATCTTTTTATTAATTTGATTAATGGATATGATAATATGGGCAAAAATTGGATGTTTTACCAAGAGAAGAAAACGGATCTCTACACTATCGTCCCATGGGATTTAGATGCCACTTGGGGGCGTGCTCATGACGCAAATAAAGTGGATTATACTTGGACGATCAGCAATCATTTATTTGATCGGTTGATCACTCTCAATCCACAGAATTTTAAACAGAGACTAAAACAACGATGGACAATCTTGAGAAGTCAAAAGTTTTCTGCTGCTGTTTTGATAGCTACCTTTAAAAGTAATTTTGATGTGATAAGAGTGTCTAATGTAGAAGAAGTCGAGAGACGATGCTGGAACTCTAGTCTTGATTTGGACAAAGAAGAAGCTTATATCACTCAGTGGCTCCAAAATAGATTATCTTTCGTAGATAACCATATTCAAAACCTGTAATAGGTAATTCTATAACTCAAGTTATTCAAAAAATCAAAAAGTCTATTTTTTGTTATTTATAAACAAAGTCAAGAGGAAACAAAATGTTATTCCTTCCAAAGTCAACCAATCTTAAAGAATATCATTTATCTTTGTACACTTTTTTATAGGAGCATAAATATACGTTAGTGATAAAATTTGAACGGTATCGACTGGATAATGGTCTACGAATCATTGTACATGAAGACAAAAGCACACCGCTAGTATCGGTCTGTATGACCTACAATGTAGGGACAAAATATGAAGAGAGTGGCAAAACAGGATTTGCCCACTTGTTTGAACACTTGATGTTTGGGGGCTCTAAAAATGCACCTAACTTCGATGATTATATCCAACAAGCAGGAGGAGAGAACAATGCTTTTACGAATCAAGATATGACCGTTTATTATGAGTATTTGCCTTGGCAAAACTTAGAAGTGGCTCTTTGGTTGGAAGCAGATCGAATGCTACAGCTAAACTTGACGGAAAAAAACTTGGCGAAAGAACGCAAAGTAGTAGTAGAAGAATTTAAGGAGAGTTGCCTGAATGAGCCTTATGGTGATATTTGGCATCATATCGGACCATTGGCTTATACTCAACATCCTTATCGTGTACCTACTATTGGTGAAGTGCCAGCCCATATTGCAGAAGCTAAATTAGAAGATGTAGTTGCTTTTTTTGATAATTATTATTGTCCTAATAATGCCGTCCTATCAGTAGCTGGCAATGTAAAGCCAGAGGAAGTTTTAGCATTAGTTCAGAAATGGTTTGGAGATATACCACAAGGGCGAGCGGCGATTCCTAAGATACTACAAGAACCACAACAAAATCAAAAAAGAGTACTAGAAGTAACGGCAAACGTCCCCCTCAATGCCTTGTACTTAGTTTTTCAAGGAGCAGAACGAGCCAGTAGTGATTACTATATTGATGATTTTATTACCGATGTATTGGCGGATGGTGATGCGGCTAGACTATACCAACGATTGGTCAAAGAACAAGAATTGTTTGTAGATATAGATGCCTATGTCACTGCTTCGGTAGATAGAGGGCTCTTAATCATAGAAGGACGACTAGCTGAAGAGACTACGTACGAAATAGCAGAAGCTGCTCTTTGGGAAACATTAGCAGAAATGAAAGAAGAACTGCTGGCAGAAAAAATGGTGCAGAAGCTTCAAAATAAAATAGAACACAATATCGAATTCAGTAAGATGAATCACCTACACAAGGCTATTAATTTGGGCTATTATGAGCTACTAGGAGATGCGAATTGGATCAATCAAGAAAAGAAAAAATACAACCAAATAACTAGAGAAGATATTCAGCAAAGGTGTCAATCTGTTTTTCAAGAAAGTCAATGTTCTGTTATTTATTACAAAACAAGAACATAAAGCTGTATCTTTGTTGTATAGTTGTTTTGTTGATACAATCAATATTTGTAAACTACTACAATGTGTGGTAGTCCACTATAAAATAAAAATATTATGAATACATTTTTTTTGATGACCTTTATGGGGCCTGAAATGATAGTGATTGTTTTTGTTATTCTCTTACTTTTTGGAGGTAAGAAAATACCAGAACTAATGAGAGGATTGGGTAGAGGAATTGGAGAGTTCAATAATGCTCGAGAATCAGTAACCAAAGAGATTAAAGAGGGGATGAAAGAATCTCAAGGGAAAGACAAAATTAAAATTGAAGAAAATAACAAATAACCTTTTTTGTTAGAATAATCAATTGGAAAAGAACAGATTACCTATCTGAACCTTTTGTATAGGGACAGGGAGTCTGTTCTTTTGTTTTTTGGCGAAATGACAAAAAACTACTACATTTGCTTTGCATCTAGAAAAATAAAAGATGCTGTTTGGGAGTTAGAACTATCCTAAGATGAAGCCAAGGACTTTTTATTACAGGTATGGTATTAGAAATGATATACGATGTGTTTTCTCTTTAGAGCATGTTTGAAATTGTATTTTTCAATAATATGAGTACCATTTTTTTACTAATTGAGACTCATTTTTTGATGAATAGCCTTAGCTATTGAGCAAAAAACAGACGAAAAGTAGTAGAAAAAGGGATTTCATATTATGAATTAAGATAAATTTAAACATGCTCTTAGGATGAAATTTTTTCCCAACATGCTACAAGCACACACTAAACACTGTAAGGGGCTTTTTCGCTATACATTTGTAGTCGAAAACCAAGTACCCAAGATCTACTAAAGATCTATTTAAATATTGAAGAAGAGTGTGCCACACTAGTTGACTTTTCTTGAAAGAAAACAAAAAACTAACGATAAAAAAACATGATTTTAAGAGTTAATCTTTTCATCATTTGTACGGTATTTATAACTAGTATAGCATATGCTATACCATATAATTTGCCAACAACAACAGATGAACTTCCAGAATGGGATGAAAAAACAAGTCAAGCACTAGTTGAAAACATGGGTAAATGGCTGAATATGCAGTCCGAAGATCCTAATCATCCACAGTTTTCTGATGAACACTATAAGCAAAGTTTCTTAGAAATGTCTGGGGCGATCAATTTCAAATTGACGAAGCAAATAAAAGCTCAGATTCTATACAGAACCAATAAAATCAGAAGTGCAACAGAGCGTACCCTTGGTTTAACAGAAATGTACTTTCCTATTTTCGAAGAGTATCTCTCCAAAAAAGGGATGCCTAGAGCAATCAAATATTTAACGATTGTAGAGTCTAATCTAAACCCAGTAGCCAAGTCACATGCCTCGGCAGTAGGATTGTGGCAATTTATACCAGGTACAGGGCGTATGTATGGGCTAAAAGTAGCTTCGTATGCTGATGAGCGTAGCGATACACACAAGGCAACAGATGCAGCTACTACCATGTTATCGAACTTGTATAAGCGTTATGGAGATTGGTGTTTGGCATTGGCAGCTTACAACTGTGGCCCTGGACGAATTGATCGTTTGGTCAAAAGTAAGGGGTATAACTATTGGGTAGTTCGTAAGTACTTGCCAAGAGAGACACAAAACTATGTGCCCTTTTTTATGGCTGTAGCTTATACTTATGAATATCATGCTTTACATGAGTTAAAGGCTCAACGCGTAGAGCAAGACTTAATTTTGACGGATACGCTTCACTTAGCAGCAGGGTATAAATCGTTGAGTAGTTTGGCTACAAAATATGGAGTAACGAGAGACATGGTAAAACGTCTTAACCCTGTTTACATCAAAAACTACATTCCATCTAGTATGAAGAACCCTATCTTGGTGCTTCCTGCTCGTATTGTAGCGCAAGAAAGAGGATTGATGGATCAATATAATCGTTTGATTTCTATCAATACAGAAAATCCAATCAAGTGTGTCCGCCGTATCCATACACTACAGGATATTAATTTTTTGATGCAGGCACATCAGTGTACTTTAGAAGACATTCTATTTTGGAATCGTTTACCTAAGAACTATAAGCTACAAGCAGGTGATATCATTGCTATTCGCAAATACTATGCTCCTAAAGATGCTAAGTACAATGTAGCGAAAACACGAGAAGAAATTGCTAGTATTCGTATTCACTCCTTGAAGGTAATCGGAATTGATCATCAAAAAGAAGAAGCGGTGACCTCAACAGTATACGCTAAAGCAGCACCAAGCAAAGCCGCAGCGAATAATCTTAAGATAGTAGCACCTAAGGCTATGGGGACAACTCCAAAACCGTCTACTCGGACAGCACCTGCTTCGAAAACACCTACCTTGATGGAGCGTGTCTCTAGAGATAGAAGCCGGACTAGGAGGATAAGAGGAAAACAAACACAAAGAGTGATTGGTTCAACAACGTCTACTCCAACTCAAAAATCAAAAGTAAGTGTTCCTGCGGTGAGAGCAACCGTTAGTGCTCCTACGGCTCCTAAAACAGCAAAAAAGAATAATACTACGACTACTACCAAAGTTATAGCAGGGGTAGAACAACACAGTCAACAATTGGCACGAGAAGAGCGAATCAAATTAGTGACTAAACAACAGATGCAAGCAACAACAGATTGTCTCAAAGATATTAGAAATAGAGTGGATCAAATTGATGCCGACAATAAAGCGAAGAAAGAGGTGAAATTGCCAAGTAGAACACGAGCTAGAAATATCCGTAACTAGAAATAAAGTCTAATTGTAGCGATACTCTGATTAGCGTATCGTATACCGAAATCATTGATAACATAAAAAAGGGGCATTTGCCCCTTTTTTGTGTTATAGATAGTTTTGTCAATTGTATCGTTAGTGGTATTCAATTCCTTGATATAGAAACATTCGCACGAATTATTTGCCAAGTTGGATTATAAACAACACTTTATTCATAATTTTTGAAAAAAAATATTAAATTGGACTTCAGTTTATAGCAGAATAAATTATTGTTCAAACATAAACGGTCTAATTTTTAAATTGGTTCAATCTGTCGGACTCACTATTATGAAAGATGCCCTCGTATTTTGTATTATTGCTTTTACTTTATTCTTGTTTTCGCCTGTTTTGTCACAAGACAAAGTGGAGCTATACAATGAATTGGCACAAATAGGTGCTTTGAAGCAACTCAATAAGACGTTTGATTTGCAGAAAGGTGAAAACCTAATCGTAACGGTGACCCCTATGCGAGGCAAACTATCTAGAGTTGAGATAGACGTCCCTGAATCTCCTTTCAAATTCAGTAGTAAAAAAATACGTCAGATTGATCGCAAAAAACTTACTGTAGATAAATCAGGTACTTACACCTTTCGTTTTATCAATCGTTCGATCTTTAAGAAAGAGGTAGATATTAAAATTTATAAAACAAGGCGTACTGAATTGAGAGATACGACCATACTAGATGATATTATATTCACAGCCTTTAGGGATACTATCAAGAAATTCAAAGATGATACCATTCCTATTCCAGATGTAGCAGAATATGAATTTACTTTAACTCCTAGCTTTAGATATGGGTCGGTCCATGACTCTGTGATAAGAGAGCCATTAATTGATAATACCAAATATCAATATGCTGCTTATTGGGTGGGAGTTGGGAAAAGTTCTATAGAGGCTTACAATAAGCTGAAGGCAAATCCACCACCAAGCTGGTCTTTGTATGGAATCAATGAGCCAATCATGGCTTTTGGGTTAGGACTGACTAAGTTTTTGCCGACGAGCAATTCTGCAGTTGCAAAAGACGTGATGTTTAAGTTTATGAACCCTGATGAAGAGGTTCCTAGATTGACTCGAAGAGATAAAAAATCATTATATTTTGCAGTTATACCAATCAGTAGTGCCAGTAAGTATAAGGAATTAATTTTGTCATTTCGTAATTTTAATACGACATCCCCTGTACCAGTCTATGTTAAAATTGTGAAATTCAAATTGGATAGAGCCTATTATAACGAGTATATCATCAGAGAACGTGTACAGGAGATTTTTAAAGAGCAGACCATTGAGGTGTTAGCTCCTTTAGAAGAATAACAGATGGTTTTGACAACCTAAGAACAATTATTGATAAAAATTAAATGAAGGTGATGCACGTTAAAAACCTATATTATAGTCTTTGTTTAGCCATAATAGTGTTATTGACACTTCCGCTCCAGCTCTCTGCACAAGGTCTTATCAAGCAGCTAGGAACTAAAGCGACTTCCAAGGCAACCAATGCTGCCAGTGCAGCAGTTAGTACAGCAAAGGGACGAGCAAAAATAGGCTTGTTAAGTAAAAAAAGGGCACTGAAAAGGTCACTTCGTACCCGCAAACCAGGGGAGTATGAAGAAAATCCAATGTTGGAAGATATTATTGAGGATCCAGAGGTCAAAGCAGATTTGTCAGATAATTCTAAAAAAACACGTTATGTTAAGCTATTTGGACATTGGACGACAATGCCCAATGATGCAGAATTAGCACTGCGTGCTCAGCGAGAAGCTTTTTTAGATTCGATTCGCTCGCTACCAGATGACGCCCTACGGGTTACTAAAAAAATCTGGGATGGTAGTCGAGATATGATTGTATTTGGATGGCATCCTTACTGGGTGGGCAATTTGTACAAAGGATATAACTACGATTTGTACAATGTGGTTTCGTTTTACTCTTATGATATTAATCCTTATACAGGAGGAAGCCAAAATCCAGAAGCAACGGCAGAGTTTTTGACTGGTGAGTTTGTCAAAACAGCTCAAGATAGAGGGTGCTCTGCTTTGTTGTCATTGACTTGTCATGGGGAGGCAAATGTAGGACAGTTTTTAAACCAAAATCCAGTAGCCCAACGTACCGTAATCGATTCACTTATTTATTTATTAGACTCTGTCAAGGCAGATGGAATCGAGATTAATTTTAGTGGTGTTAGTTCTGCGGTCAAGAATGAATTTCACAAATTTGTTCAAATTTTGTCCAATACTATTCTTAATGTAAGAGGTGATACGAGTTTTGTATTTATGAGTGTTCCTCCTTATGATGAAGAGAATATTTATGATATAGATAAACTAAGTCCTTTTGTTGATATTTTTGTTGTTAGAGGATTTGATTTTCAAGAAACACCTGATGGATTGGCTCGGATGCCAGTAGCACCATACAATTATAGTGCAGTAGCTCCCGATTATGATCTTAGGAGTGCGGTCGAAAAATATGTGGCTAATATTGGGCCCTACAGAAGTGATCGCATTATCTTATCTCTGCCCAATTATGGTACCCGATGGGTCACAGACGGTATATCAGACGAAGTTCTAGATATGTCACTAATGACGTATAGTGATATACAGTTTGATTATGTGATGCAGAAAGAGGATGAATTTCGTTTTCCAGGAGCAAATGTACGTTTTGACTCCACGTATACTAGTCATATGTTCACCTATTTTGATTATTATACCGGAATTGATAGTTTGCTAGGTGATGTGCCTCATAATGTGACAATCTACTATGATGATAGTACGAGTCTACGCAAAAAATATAACTTCATTCAAGAGTATCGTCTAGGTGGGGTTGGTATACAGTCACTAGGTTATGATGCTGGATTCACACATCTGGAAGATGAATTGGCAAACGCTTTTACGGTAATAGAACGGCCTACAGATCAGAAATTAGCAAAACTAAATGAAGGAACTAGTCAAGCTAGAACCTATGGAATTTATGCTTTATCAATTTTATTATACTTAGCTATATTCCTGTCTATTGGCTTTTGTGCGGCCTTATTCAAACGAGATATTCGCCAAGCTTTATTTGATAGTGGAAACTTTAGAATTTTCTATTTGACATTTTTGACTACACTAATCATGATACTAGGGTATTATTTGGGAATGTTCGAAGAAGCAACGTTACCACTCATTGTTGGGATATTCTTTGGTGGTATTATTAGTTGGATAGCATGGCGATTTTTTGCTAAAAAACGTGTTTATACCCCCTAATAGAGACACTATCCAAACACATGATTATTATTTATTTTCTCCAATTGCATGTATTTCAATAATATGAATCAGCTGATCAAACATACACTATCACATTTCGTCTTAATCTTATTGATAGGGAGTAGTGCTATCGCACAAGGACAAATATGGGATTCGCCATTGGATTCTCTCGAAATAGTTCAGCTAGAGAAACGAAAGCGACTGCAAGCAGTACCTGAGGTGCAAGAAAAAGTAGATGAGGAGATCAACGAGTATCGTTTATTGATGTCTGCTTATGAGTGGTGGGGGCTACCTACGGATAGAGAACAAAAGCGACTGGATAAAGCACGAAATGAGCGTTATATGCCATATTCTAGTCCTTTAGAGAATAGTGAATGGAGGAATTCTAACCCTAAGTTGTACCGTAACCAAGAGAGTCTACACACCAAACAAGAACTAATTGTATTGGGCTGGCATCCCTATTGGGAAGGTAAAGCTTACAATACCTATAATTTTAAATTGCTGACCCATTTAGCCTTCTATGGTTATGAGGTAAATCCATTTACGGGAGGGTACAAAAATTTTAGAGCAATTTATGACTTTAAGAATAGCGATTTAATTCCTACAGCCCATCTAGATTCTTGTAAGGTACTCTTGACCGTGAGTATGAGAGGAACAGATGCTCATGATATTTTCTTTACAAGTGAAAAGGAAGTACAAGATAACTTGATTGATAGTTTACGTTCTATTTTGGCCTATTCAGGAGCTGATGGATTAGATTTAGATTTTGAAGCAGTACCTTATGAATATAAAAGAGATTTTTTGAATTTTATAGAGGAATTATCTTTTGCTATTAGAGAAGATGATAATCGATATATCATTAGTATGTCACTTCCTGTAGAGGATAAGTACAATATATATGATCTAAAAGCATTGAAGCCTTGGATTGATTTTTTCACGATCAATGGATTTAATTTCCATATCAAGCCTAATAAATTAAAAAAAGGACCGTTAGCACCATTGAAAAATGAAGAAGCGGCGATCAGAGGTACTTACTTTTCTTATCAGAAATATACCAATCTTGCAGATTTGTTGAGTCAACGTTTTGATATATCTAGTGTGACAATCTTGCATGACGAAGGTCATATTGAACGACTAAAAGATTCTCTGAATAGGTATATTCGTTCTGCTTATTCTACTATTGAATATGAAGATTATGATATCATTAGTGTATTGAATACGGTCAGAATTACACAGACTGAGGGAGGAACTCCTTTATGGCAATTGCCTAGTATCAATGGTTTACTTTCTCGTACTAAATGTACAGGAGCTTTAGGATTACCAAAACCTGCCGCTGCACCTGCTGAGGAAACACGATTTTTTCTTTTTCAGCCAGAAATGGATGAATTGAATGTCAAAGAGTACGCTCTATTCAATAATATAGAGGAGGTTGAATCAGAGCTGGATACAACGATGGAGAGAGATCTGGCAAGTGTAATAGATATGTATAGTAAAAGGATGGGAGAGGATCAACGTTCTAGTCTTGTATTAGGATTGCCTTATCATGGGGCTGTATGGTACAGAGACAGAGAACGCAATGAAGAGTTTGAAGGATATATGCCCTATAGTGAAATATTGAAATTAGTAGAGGAAGGTAATGTGAAGGTAGATTATGACAAAACAACACATTCTTTGACAGCTGTGAAGAGAGACTCTTTAGGAGGACTTTATTATATTTATTTTGATAATTCTACATCCTTGGGACATAAATATGACTATGCAATAGATGAGGGATTAGGTGGAGTTGGAATCTGGGCATTAGGTGCGGATCATGCTCATACAGAACTCTGGGCGACTATCGAAGAAAGCTTTGTGACACGCAAAGTTTGGAATGAAGAATTGGGACGCAACGCACGCATACAAATCGCGAAAGGGAATAAAATAAACTATACGGTCAATTATTTACTCAAACATTTTAGCCCTTTAACTTTTGCTACCCTATTCTTTATTACTATTTTTATAGGGATAAGCTTTTGTTTTTCTGTGTTAGATTGGAAAGTACGAGATGTCTTATTTTATAGTGGTGCTTTTCGAATTCTCTATTTGGTACTCTTTACGGTAGTCTTGTTAATAATAGCAAACTCATTCCGTATTTTCGATAATCCAGTATTGACATTTGGTATAGGTGCTGCAATAGGACTAGTCCTAACTTGGGTAGCATCTAGCTTAGTAGAGAAAAAACATCAAAAATTGCCTTAATCAAATCATACGAGCAATCATTGGTAGAAGTTTGATTTGAGAATAAAAGCTATAGATAGAATCGTCTTCTAAGATAAAGCATTGTCATGAAATAACTTCAATAAAAAGATACTCAAACCTCTTTTATACATAAAGCATAATATTAGACTAATATGGGAAAAGTAATCGCTAGAGAGTTTATCTGGCTAATTGTAGCACTAATTGCAGCTATTCCGTTAGGAATTGTATTCTTGTGGTTTTTTGGCTTTACTAGAGAAATCATTGACTTGGGAGAAACGACTAAAAACTGGATTTTTGGTCTATATATGATCGGATATTTTACTTCTTTCGCAGGGATATACATCATTAGATTTGTGATCATGGCATTACAAACATTGACAAAACCAGAAGGAGAGGAAGAGGATGAAGAATAGTGTGATGGTCAAGATTAATCTATTCCTACAAACAAAATAGACGTATGATACACTTAGTATTTGAAGCCTTGGCAGGAGAACTTAATCGTTTTCTGAAGTCAAAACATAATATTACAGAAGATAAAGTGGTACCTTCTAGTATCATGAACCCTGATGGGGGGATTGCAGTACAAGAGCCAGACAAGATTATCATGAGTTTGTCTAATATAGAACAAGACCGAACTCAGAGTAGTAATAGTACTTATCGTAAGACCAAGCGTGGTTATATGAAAGAGAAAGCAGCGGTCAATATTAATTTGACTATTGTGTTTTCTTCCTATTTTACTTCAGAAAACTATCTAGAAGGATTGAAGTTTATTACTTCTGTTATTGCTTTTTTTCAGAGCCATAATGGTAGTTTTACCCCTCAGAATGTGCCTGCTCTAAATGAAGTAGTAGAACGAATTACAGTGGAGTTGATAAATCTAGATGCTAGAGATTTGAATAATCTATGGGGACCAATGGGAGCAAAATATATGCCTTCCGTCGTTTATAGAGTAAGAACATTGCCGATCAAGCATGACTTACCTGGTATCCCAATTCCTATGGTTGTAAAGACATAACAATAATATTGCATTATGGCAAGAAGAAGAGTCCCGAAAAGAAGAGCACCAGCATTTCCAAAAATGCAACTCTCTTTTGTTAATAGATATAATGCCCTGTTGAAAGTCAATATTAAACATGACTTTTTCAATTCAGGGAATTTCCCTAGAGTGAATATACGCCCTAGTAAGGAAACCTATAATACGTTGGTACGTAACAATATTCAATTTAGAAAAGAGCCCAGTGGTTTTTTCTTAGGATATGCCGAAACGGATGCCCATTCTCCAATCAAGGATATCAAAAAGCCTATGCAGCTTTCTTTTATGATGGAAATTGATGACCCTGGAGTACTTAATTATACTGACTTGCCTTATGCTTTTGATGAGACTATTTATTATTTCAATAATAAAGCACTGGACAAAGACGAGACAGAATATAAAAATTTGTCCGTATCAGAGTTTGTGACAGAAGAAGACAAAATTGATATTTTACCATATCTATTCCAGCATGATTTTGACGAACCACAGGAGGAAGGAGTCGAAGTACAAGTTACTAATGCTGCAGAAGAAGTGGTGTTTGAAGGATTTACTACTGAAGAGCAATCCAAAATGCAGATCAATCTGTTAGGAGAGCCTGAAGGGAAGTATACTTTATTGATAGATGGATTGGAAGAATATTCATTTTACTTATACTCTGCTCTAAAAAAAGTATTTGGGGCAATAGATATTATAGTAGATAAAGATGAGCTAGGAGATTATAGCTTTTTTGATGCAGAAGGAAATGTAATTGTGCAAGATTATAATATTCATTTCAAAAATAGAAGTGTCCGTTGGCGTTATTTATTAATAGAGCAAAACCCTGAAAAACAGCATTCGGGCCACCAAATTTACGATGGAGTCAGAAAAACTAATCATTCTAAGATAGAATTTGGAGAAGCTGAAGAAGAAATGGGCGTTGACGGAAATATGATGATTTCTATCTGGTCAGAAGAGCCTATTCCTTTTAAACAGAGTCAGTTACAGCAGTTTAAGCTGAAGACCAAAAGAGGGCGAAATGGGGTCGAATCAATGATGGATTTACCTCTAGCAACCTATAAAAATGATTTAAAAACAAATTTTTTTGATCCAGATGAGGTTTATTCAGAATTAATTGTATATTTGTAAAGTAATATTTGCTCAACGGGCAATAATACAATATAAAGTTTCTTAAAACTGACGTCAAAAAGAAGCAAGAACTTAAAATAATTAAATTAACTAAATTTAAACTAAATTTATCATGGCAAAGCAGTATGCAACACCAGGCGTATACATTGAAGAAAAAAGCGCCTTTTCCAACTCGGTGGTAGCTGTAAGTACAGCAATTCCAGCATTCGTTGGTTATACTGAAAGAGCATCAGCAGGTAAAAGAGACCTGACTAATACTCCATTGCGTATCACTTCTCTAGTTGAGTATATCAGCTTTTTTGGAGGTGCTCCGACAACAACTTTTACACTTGAAAATGATGGTGACAACTATTCATTAAGTGCAGATGCAGGTTCTAACTACCTATTATTCCGTTCAGTACAGTTATTTTTCGCTAACGGCGGAGGAGCTGCTTACATCGTATCAGTAGGAGATTACTCTACAGGTGTACGTGCTGCTGAATTAGTAGGTGAAGAAACTGGTGGAGGTGTAACTTCTCTATTGAAAGAGCAAGAGCCTACATTATTAGTAATTCCAGATGCAGTACTATTGAGTGCTGAGGAGTGTGGAAGCGTACAGCAGGCAATGTTGAAGCACTGTGGTGGTGATACTCGTAGCCGTTTCGCTATCCTAGATGTACACAACGGACATGAAGCAAGAACATTGTTGGATGATGATGTTGTAAACGCTTCTCGTATGTCTTACGGTGGAAACTTCTTAGATTTCGGTGCATCTTACTACCCATGGTTGAATACAACTGTAGTATCTGCTGACGATTTGAACTTCAACAACATTAGCAATGCAGGTGCATTGGTTGAATTGTTGAACAGTGAAGTAGATGATAACGTTTCTGCTGGTTTCGTAAAATCAGAGAAAGGTGATTTGATCAAAGAAGAAATTGCTAAGATCGAAGATGAAGATGCTAATGCATATTCTGTTGATAACTTATTGAAAGCAGTTAGCCCAATCTATAATGATATCTTGGGTCAAATGAAAGAAGTATTGAATGTATTGCCTCCATCTGCAGCAATTGCAGGTATCTACTCTTTGGTAGATAGCACAGTAGGTGTATTCAAAGCTCCAGCTAACGTAAGTGTATCTAGCGTTCTTTCTCCAACTGTAAATATTAATGCAGCTGAGCAAGAAGATTTGAACTTGCCATTGAACGGTAAAGCAGTAAATGCAATCCGTCCATTCGTAGGAAAAGGTACTCTAGTATGGGGTGCACGTACACTAGATGGTAACAGTGGTGACTGGCGTTATATCAACGTACGTCGTACAATGATCATGTTAGAGCAATCTATCAAGTTCGCTTGTGAGCCATTCGTATTCCGTCCAAATGATTCTAACACTTGGTTGTCTGTGAAAACTATGTGTGCTAACTTCTTGCGTACACAATGGCAACAAGGAGCATTAGTAGGTAGTTCTGAGGCTGAAGCATTCGAAGTAGAGTGTGGATTAGGAACAACAATGACTCCTCAAGATGTAGTTGACGGTTACATGAAAGTATCTGTAAAAGTTGCTATCTCTCGTCCTGCTGAGTTTATCGTAATCACTTTCCAACAAAAAGTTGGTGGAGGTGAGTAAGATATCGCATTAGCGATTAGATTAAGCTCGTTATTCAGAATTATTAGTTTGACAAGCTTATCTGTTTTTATTAATTTTTTTGACAATATTTTAAATTAAATATATTATGGATTACACAGAAAGTAATGCAACGCTAACGGATGCATGGCCGATGGCAAAGTTCTTCTTTGAAGTAACTATCGATGGACTACCTGCATTAGGTTTCCAAACTGTAGAGGGATTGGAGTCTGAAACTTCAGTAATTGAGTATCGCTCAGGAAACTCTCAGTTCTTATTCAAATCAGCAAGACCAGGTATGGTTTCTTACTCTAACCTTACTTTGAAGAAAGGTGCGTTCTTGGGACAGCCTGACTTGAAAGACTTGTACAGATTCTTTGCATGGGAAATTGCAGACAACCGTACAAAGCGTAAAGAAATCTTGGTAGAGATGAAAAACGAAGCTGGAGAAGTTGAGGTAGTATGGACTATCAAAGGTGCTTTCCCTGTGAAATACACTCCACCATCTCTAGATGCAGAAGCAGATGCTGAGCCTGCAGTAGAAGAAATGGAATTCAAATATGAGTCATTCGATATGGAGTGGATGTAAGATTGAATTTCAATGGTAACATTGAATTATAGATATTCAAGGTCTGGTAACATTATGTTATCAGACCTTTTTTTATGACTATAAACAATGAGAGGTGTTTTCAAAATTTGTCTCAGATGAATTTAAGTAGGCTAACGAAAGAAACCGTAGAATGAAAAAAATAAATAATTCCACTTAATTGTAGGAGAAAATACAGCTTTAGTGGGTCTTGATTCCCAATGTACTTGTCAATGATCCTCACGGACGTGACGGGGGAGCTAAAACGAGCCTTTTGACTACCAAGCAAGTGAAAGTATACTCTTTTTTCACTGCGAAAACATTTATGAGGTTATTTAAAGTACTAGATCCAAATAATGGAGTAAATCAAGGCTCACAGAAGTTATTTTTAAAATTAGAACGTTCTCTTTTCTATCAGCATTTTTATTTTGACTGCTTGTTCTCTCAAAAGGTGAGTAAATCATGTTTCAATGTGCCTTCTAGTTGTAATAGAGACTTTATCATTTTCGTTTATTCAGAATCATGAATGAATTCTAAATAAGAATGGTTACAAATATTCAAAGGAGAGAACCTTGTAAAGTTGATTAAGATAATGGGTATCTGTTCAAGGTTCAACTGAAAGAGGGTGTTTATTCATTATTCAAAAATCAAACTCTATCAATAAACGATTTTCTTCAAACAGGCTCTCAGATAACTTAGTAAGCAAGACTTCGCCTTGAAATAAAAGCCGTCAAGGAAATATTATTCTTCATTCCTTGAATTTCACTTTAAATATGTTTTGTATTTATCAAATATGTTTTGTATTTTAGATTCCATATAGATAGTTCTACTTGTATTGAAATAGGCAGAACAGATCATTATGAATAGTAAAACCTCTTTAGACACTAGAATATTATGCTTAGAAATCCTTTCGGAAATGTCAACCCTTCGGCCAATTATAATGAATGGCCCCTTTCAAAATTCTCTTTTATTGTGAATATTGGAGGAATGGGAGGTAACTTGGAATTTGAGACCATGGATGGTCTTGGTGCAACGATTGCCAAAATGGAGTATAGAGATGGAAACTCGACCAAGTTTTATAAACAACATCGCCCAACGTTAACTAGTTATGACCCTGTTACACTCAAAAAAGGAGTATTTCAGGGACAAAACGATCTTTATGATTGGTTCTCCAATGTAGCTGCGGGTTCGTTGTTTGGAGACTCCCGAACAGTTACTATACAACTAACAGAGCTCAATTCAGGTTTTGGAGGTGAAAGTGCTGGACATCAGGTTCATTTTCAATGGACTTTAGAAAAGGCTTATGTTACTAAATTTACTCCTCCGTCTTTAGATGGTGGGGCAGAATCAGAAGTAGCGGTAGAAGAAGTGGAGTTGTCTTACCAAACTTTTTCGACTAATGCTAATCCATTAGCAGCTTTACTAGGTAACTTATTCTAGTCGTTAGAATGTACTTTTTATATAGATAATAAATAAAATAATAACGATCACTTATTTGGTGAAATATTAAATAGGTGAAGGTTTATTCCCAATACAAATATTAATAATAAAATTATGGGTTTATTAGGAGATGCAATGGCTTTTCTAGAAGAGCCGATTCCAAGTTTTTACTTCGAAGTGGTTGTTCAAGAGCGTATGAATGCAGGTGGTATCATGAACACAGTGATCAATCTCGCTAAAAATGCTATCATGGGATCAATGGGACCTGGTTCCGATTCTAATTCCTTTCATACTGTTAATGGACTAGAGATTTCATTCGCTACTACTGAAATAAATGAAGCGGGATGGTCTAGTCCTAGACCTGCATTTGATAAAATGGTTAATGGTGAGTTAGAGCTTGTACGTTACTTACGCCCTCGACACATGGGAATAATGGGAATGTCATTAGATCCAATGAGTGGATGGTGTAAAGAAACAATGGAAGCTGCTAAGACTTGGGAAACCCCTGTCGTAACTAAAGATGTGTTGATTTATATTTATCATCCCGCATTAAAAAATCCATTGCCTGTAGGTCCTTCTTCATTCCCTTTGGCTGGGTTTATAGCTCAAGAGGCTTATCCTACTTTCTGGGGTGTAAGTCAGTTAGACTCTACAAATGATTCTGATCCAGTTAAGGAGACTATTAAGCTGAAATATACAGAAATGCAGCGAATAGAAGTTCCACCAATGTAAAATAGGATTGATTTTTTGAGTAGAAAAATACAATATAAAATATGCCAGTATCTATCAAACAAATGACGATTAATACCAAAGTCAATAAAAAAGGTGGTGCTAACAATGCAGAAAATAAGCAAGGTGGCAGCGGCGGTGGTATGTCCAAACTAGACAAAGAAGCACTTATAGAAGAGTGTATGGCTAGAGTAAGGGCAATGATTGAATATGAATTGAAACCATAAGAACGAATATTTATAATAATGGGAGAATCTCCAGTTAATAAAATGAAAGGTAAGCCACTTGGTAGTGGTAATGTAACCTTAGAAGTATCCGTAGATGGTACTAAAGTGCCTCAGAATATGTATATTCTTGAGGTCGAAGTAGTGAAAGCAATCAATAAAATCCCCTACGCCAAAATTGTACTTTTGGATGGAGATACCCGTGAACAAACTTTTCCACAATCGGAAGAAGATATGTTTAAGCCGGGAGGGGAAGTAGAAATAAAAATCAACCATAATCCAGAAGATTTACAAACAATTTATAAAGGATTGATTGTAGAACATGGAATTCGCCATACTCAATATGGTGGGTCTGCATTGACTTTGCTTTGCAAAGACGAAGCACTGAAGCTGACAGTAGGTAGAAAAAATACTATTTTCTACGAAATGACGGATTCGGATATTATCTCTCAAATTGTTAGTGATGCTGGTCTAAGTGCTGATGTAGAAGGTACTAGTGTGACGCACAAAAAATTGATTCGATATTATTCAACAGACTGGGATTTCATACAGGCTAGAGCAGATGCGAATTCTTTGGTAACGGTGATTAATGATGGAGAAATTTCTATCAAAAAACCAACCGTGTCTGAAGCTACAGACTTATTGATTACTTATGGTACTGATTTGATTAGCATGGATATGAAAATTGATGCTACTTATCAGTATTCTGAAGTAGAGGCAAATTGTTGGAATTATCCAGATCAAGCAGTTGATAATGCAGCTGGTGAGAAGCCTTCTACTAATGATCAAGGAGATGTTGATAGTGATACATTAAGTGGAATTATTGAACCTAAAGAACTGCTCCAAACAACAGCTCCTGTAACAAAAGATATGCTCCAATCTTGGGCGGACTCCATTTATCAAAGAGGACATCTTTCTAGGATCAGAGGAACATTAAAATTCATAGGAGCGGCAACAGCAGAAGTTGGGAAAACTGTTGAAATGGAAGCGTTGGGAGCTCGTTTCAATGGTAATGGTTATGTATCTAAAGTTCGCCATATTGTTAAAAATTCTCAATGGTTTACAGAAGTTAGTTTTGGGTTGCCACCCAAAACACACTTAGAAACCTATTCGCAGGCCCAAACTTTACCAGCTGGTGGTGGGCTGCCTGCTATACATGGTTTGCAACATGGTGTAGTGAAACAAATAGACGGAGATCCAGATGGCCAATTTAGGGTCTTAGTAAATATTCCTGTCATAGATAATCTCGAAGGTGAAGGTGTATGGGCTCGAATGGGGCAAACTTATGCTACTGGAGGGGCTGGAATGATGATTTATCCAGAGATAGGAGATGAAGTCGTATTAGGCTTTTTTGATAATGATCCAACTTACCCTGTTATTCTTGCGTCACTCTACAGCAGTGCCCAAGCAATTGCTGGTGCCGATAGCGGCGGCGGCGGCGGTGGCGGCGGCGGCGGCGGTGGCGGCGGCGGTGCTCCTCCTCAACCAGGAACATTTGCTAGTGATGATCATAAAGTAGGACACGCTCCTTCTAGTGACAATAGAATGAAAGGTTTCTCTGTAAAGGAAGGAGCTATGCGTTTAGAATTTAATGATGTAGATTGTGTGATCAAGTTATTGACACCTAATAATCATCTTTTACAGATTTCTGATAGCAATGATTCTATTTTGATTCATGATCCTGTCAATAGTAACTCTATTTATATGGATGCGGCTGGAATTACCATCGAAACAGATATTGATATTACTATGAAAGCGAAGGGTAATATCATTATGGAAGCGAAACAAAATATAGAAACAAAGTCAGACTTAAATACCACAATGGAAGCAGGAGTTAACTTTGAAATTAAAGGCGGTGCTCAATTGACAGAGGAAGCTCCTATATTCGAGATCAAAGGCTCTGGTATGGGAACCGTAGATGGTGGTGGAATGCTAACGGTAAAAGGTGGTATGGTTATGATTAACTAAAAGCATTTTTAAAATTAAATGGTTTAAAAATATAAATTATGGGACAACCCGCAGCTAGAATAACAGATATGCATGTATGCCCAGCATCTACAGGGCCTGTACCACATGTTGGAGGTCCAATATCAGGTCCTTGTTGTCCAACAGTAATGATTGGCAAATTACCTGCAGCAATGGTAGGTGATATGTGTGTATGTGTAGGTCCTCCTGATACAATAGCAGCTGGTTCTGCTACAGTTTTTGTTGGTGGAATGCCTTTGGCAAGACTAGGTGATTCTACCGCTCATGGTGGTACTATTGTACTGGGTGAATTTACAGTATTAGCAGGGTAGTAATAAACTAGTATCCATTAAAAAAATCCTTTCAACAATATTGTTGAAAGGATTTTTTTAATGGATATAAATTGTATTACTGTTTTATGATTCGTTTTGTGATGATTTTATCATCAGTAGATAATACGAGCAAATACATAGCTGCAGGAAGTGACTGTGTATTGATCGTCTCAATATGTGCTCCTGCTTGTTGCGTTTGATTTTTAGTGTACGTTTTCACAACTTGTCCTAAACTATTATGTATCTGTAGGGTAATGTTTTCTTCTTGTTCTAGTTGGTATTGAACAGTAATTTGCTCCTGAAATGGATTCGGCATCGTTTGCATTTCAATTTGATTGTCAGCAATGATTAAGTGACTCGTAATCGTACCAATAGTACTGACAGGGGTATTGGTAATAATTGGAGTGTTAAAGTCGAAGTAAATCGCAGCCGTATTCTCAATACTAGTCCCAATCGGTAAGTTAGGTTGACGATTAATCGTAAATTTGATAAAACCTATACTAGCTTCAAAGTCAACACTAGAATCAGGTAGGTAAATATTATCGAACGTAGCGATTAAGATATTACCCTCTTCGATACGAACATCAACATCATGTTTGGTATCAATATAGCGAATCGTAGAAGGAATCAAGTTGACATCCAATGTATCTCTAATAATAACAAATTGTGCAGGAGCTGTACCTGTATTTTGAAACCTAATCATGTATTCGAGTTCTTCATCTGCTTGATAAATAGTACCCCCATCCCAAGCATTGCCAGTATGATAAGGTGCTACTTGTTTGTCATTAGGATCGTATGATCCTACTACTGTTGTTGTGATTTGATCGGTATTGTTTGCTGGTGTCGCATCACCTGACTGAGGATAGATATTGGCTGTGCCTACCAGAGGAGTACCTAATGGTGTACTGGCTGGAACAGTAAACCTAACATCTATAGTACGACATTCTGCTGGGAGTAAGTTACTAAAGGACCAATTGAAAGTGTGAGCTCCAATATTATGCAAAAACAGAGTAGAGTTCCTACCAGTAATTGATTGGAATCCTAATAGAGGATCATAATCATAGTCAATAGTGCCACTCATAATGGTATTGCCATCATTACAGTATTTGATGCGGGTAAAGTAAGGGAATCCAGGACTAGCTCTACTATAGTCATCTAGGTCCAATCTCAAATCTTGGAAAGGAGGATTAGTAACAAAATGGTCGGTACAGTAGGAGTTATTCAAGAGTACATTATTATGTACAATAGTACTGGTAGCAGGACAGGAAAAGTTTGCTATACTATTCCCAGATAGAGAAACAGTGTAGTTGCCAGGTGTGGTAACTGTAAATCTATAATGACCATTTACATCTGTAAACACAGTTATATTCCCTGGCATTAGAGTAACTTGTCTGTAAGCTAGAGGTAATGCTCCTTGTCTTTGACAAGTTTGTGTTGCTGTTATGTCATAAATAGTACCACATAGGATTGCAGATGGAGCAGGTCCAATACTTAGACGGAATTTTTTTGTTATAACACATCCTCCTATTTCAGTGACAGATACAGTGTATAAACCCGCAGGAAGTCCAGAAATATCTTCTGTAGTTGCACCTGTATTCCATAAGTAACTAGAGGCTGTTCCATTATTAACGGTTAGGTCAATAGCTCCTCCAGTATTATTTGAGTTGGGAGAAGTCGTATTCCCAGTAAGATAAGTGCTAATCTGACCACTTACATTAGAGGTGATATCAACTACACAACCAGCATTATCTGTGATCCTATTTCTATATTGTCCTGGGTAGAGACCGGAAATATCCTCTATGTTTGCATTAACGTGTGACCAAGAGAAATTGAAAGGAGGAGTACCTCCTACAACGGTCACATCTATTGCTCCATTTTTATTTCCACAAGAGGCATTCGTTACTACACTAGTTGCACTCAGTGCTGGGGGATTAGGAATTAAGACAGATGAGTTGTCTGAACATCCATTTGCATCTGTAATGGTAACTGAATAAGTAGTACCAGGAGTTGGGGTATTGATGAAATGGTCTGTACTGCCTGTGTTCCATAGTATACTGAATGGAGGAACTCCCCCTATTGAGCTTGCGACTATATCATCAGGTAGACAAGGAGCTGATAATGTGATGACAGCGTTCACGATTCCTCCGTCTGTGATAGAGATAGTGTCTATCAATACACATGCTCCGTTCGTAACCGTAATATAATGGTCTCCAGTTGCAAGATTATTTGTTGTTCTAGTTGTAGCTCCGTTACTCCACAAAAATGTAGGAGTTGTCATTCCAAATTCTTTAACGGTAGCCGTTCCATTGGCTAGACCACAACTCGCTGGAGTATGATTCAATTCAATAAATTCTCCTACTTCAAAAGTATCTGTCGTAATACATCCATAATTATTTATAGAAACAATATATCTACCAGCATAGATATTATTCAAATCTTCTGTTGTTTCTCCATTTGGTTGCCAAGTTGTCGTGTAACCTTGACTACCTCCAGTTATTGTCAAGTCAATAGCACCATCATTATTCCCACAGGTAGCATCTGTGACAACTCCATTAATACTAACATTATTAACAATAGCAGCTCCTATTACTGAATCAATCACATTACATCCGCCTATATTATCTGTTACCGTAACTGTATAAGTTGTAGGAATGGAAGTCAGTGTTATATGATCTGTTGTAGCACCATTACTCCAGAGGTAGTTATAACTCCCACTACCTCCAAATGCTTCAACTATCGCTTTGTCAGCATTATTACAGTTGTATACGGAATCAAGACGTGCTGATGCTACTAATGAATAACCACTTCCATAGATAGAGTCTCCTCTGATTTGTGTACAATTACCATCTGTAATAGTTACAGAGGCAAAACTGTAAGAGGTAAGCCCCGATCTACTAGCAGTTGTAGATCCATTATTCCAAAGATAAGTAGGATTAGTGTACCCTGAAGTTATCAGAGTTGCTTGACCATTTGAATTACTACCACAACTAGGTGGAAATAGTTGAAGTTCTGCAGATGGACCTCCAATAGTTATATTTAATGTTTGAGAGCATCCTCTAGCATCATAGACACTCACTTGGTAATCTCCTCCTCCCATATTCGTTCTATCTTCAGTAGAAAAAGGGAGATTGTAGTTGTCAGACCAATAATAATAGTAAGGTGCCTGCCCACCTGTTACCATTAAATCTATAGACCCGTTGTCACCACATGTTGCATTTATAACGGAACTTGTTAAATTGATACCTGGATTCGCACTCAATGTATAGCTAGATGTACTTGTACAACCAGCAATGCTAGTTACAGTAACGCTGTAAGTACCAGGCGGTGGGGTAATTGTTCTAGTCGTAGCACCATTGCTCCAAAGGTAGTTGCTTATGGGAGTACTGTGGAGATTTGTATAGAGTGAACCACAACTTGATTCTGTTATATTGGTTGCCATAGGAGTGGTGGATATTGGCAGATAAATAGTAGCACTGTAGCTACATTGTGTAGGGTCTGTTATGGTTACGCTGTAGTTACCAGGTAATAAGCCATTATTAGAGGCTGTTGTAGCACCATTGCTCCATAGATAGGTACTATTAGAGTAATAAGTAGTGCTACTTAAGCTTAATTGACCATTATTAGCGGTAGAGCAACTGGGACGATTGTTGACGACAATACTATAACTATTAGGACATTGTGCCAATAGTTGTGAGCTGTATAGGATGCCCAGAAGGAATAATATTGATTTGAAGTGTAATAACATATTTTTAATTTATAAGGTGAATGAAATACATTTAATGAAAATGTCTCTGTATTACCTTACAATAGTAAATGATCTTATTAGAGAGAGAAAGTACTATTTTAGTATGTTATTATTTATATTTTTATTTTACTTCAGCGTATTTGCTTGGTTATTAAGTTAAAATCAGATTTTTGATGTAAAAAAAGTTATCTAAAAGTACTCTTTTAGATAACTTTTTAAATGACAATATATATGAAAAGTCTTATTTCAGTACAGGGGTTACTTTTAACCCTTCTTTTCTCAATAGTCTAATAACACCATTTTGACCACCCAAATGTCCTGCTCCTACCGCATAAAATGTCTTTTCTTTTTTTGACATTTCTAGTATTTTAGGAATCCAGTTTTTGTTTCTATCGTCTAATAGTGCCGCTTGTCCTTCCATTTCTTCTAGATCGCCAGCCATCATTTCGACCATACCATCTACATCTTGTTCCTTATATTTTTCTACGAGTTTGGCAAATTCATTGCTACCTGTATCTCCTTTTTTTATGTTTTTGACACTCTCAACCAATACCTCTGCTTGTTTTTCGTAGGATATATCATCAAATACTTTCATTTGATCCGCAACAGTCTCTAAGCCTCCAAAATTCATTTTTGCTTCATTTGCTTTGGAAGTTAATTCCATCTCATACATTTTGACTGGACCTTCTATCATTTCGGTAGCCAACATAGATTGAACTAGCATTGGTTTCCAGTTTTTGATCATAGGAAAAGAAGCCTTGGTTTGAGCAGAGCTAACTTCTTCAGTAAAATACTTTTCAACAATAGCATAATCCTCTTCCGACATCACATCTTTTAGTTCTTTATCATCTGCCATTGGAGCTAAGTTCATCATCTCCATACTAGTAGCCAACATTTGGCTCATATCAATTTCCATGACCAATTTATCGGTTTTGGAAAATGCCTTTTGCATTTTATCATCCCAAAAGAAATCTTTTTCTCCAATCATGTGTATCGTCCCGAATAAATAAGAGGGTTTGATCCCTTTACCAGTGATTTTCCAAAGAAGGGTTTTTTCTAGTTTTTGATCGGTTTCTTGTGCCTGAGCACTAGGCAGTTGCCAAATTAATAATGCAATTGCAAAAAAGGCAGTTAAATTTTTCATCATGTTCATATTATAGTTCTTTTTGTAGACAAATTGTAAGTACATCTTAAGTAATATAACAAATGTTCTCGCATTAAAACAAGTCTATTTTTGTCCATATTTTTATCTAAAATCCTCGTCTTAGCCTGCTAAGACTCTGGTTTTATCTTCAATCTGTTCAAAAAGTAGTTCTTATTTTATTTTACGATTACTTTTGTGCTATTACTTAATAACTGAGGTTAGTCCATACTTGGTTCAAAACAATTGCCAACTTTCGACTAAAGGACATTTTTACAGGTTCAACAACCAATTATTCTTGATAAGTAGGATTACCAAGGCAGTATAAGTACCCATTTCTAGAAGGAAGATAAATTTTTTCATCATCTACAAATGGAGTAGATTCACTCTTGATTTTTATTTTATCTAGTAATTTAAAATGCAGTAAAGCATCATACTCAAATAGATAGGTTCCTTTATAAGTGGCGGCAATAATTTTATTTTGCACAATAAGAGGAGTAGAAATAGAAGGTCCTGTTTTGTATTTGAAAACAATTTTAGGTTTGGGTACAATAGTTTTGCCATCAAAAGAAGTCGTTGTATCAGCAATGTAGTCGGTATCCACTACATACAAAAAACCATCAATACCAATAACGGCGGCTAGATTAGGGGCATTTTCTATAGGGTAATTTAGATTGGTACTTGGAGAGCCAATAATACCTCCTTCCCAAGATTGGAAATTACGATTTTCGATTGGCAAGAACCACTCTATAGCAGCAATTCCTTCTTTTCTAGGGTCTAGTTTGAGTAGTCCACCTTTACCTTTGATATACTGTTTTTCTATCGCAACTAGTAGGCATTTGTCTTCTGTAATAGTAGGCGTGCCGTCAATGTCAGATCCAGTGTAAAAATCCCAATCTATTTTTTTTGTCTGCAAATTGTAGCCCCAGATATGTCCTGAGCCAGAAGCAATATAAATATGATTGCCTAATAGGACAGGAGAGGCCTCTGTAACCAAATTTCCACGATGTTCTTTTTTGTCTTTGGTGGTATACAAGGTATCTCTGTTGGTGTAAATTTGTGGTTGTAGCATATCATGTAGCATCAGAGCACTATCTGGTGCGGGATTAAAAACAGTGAAAATTCCATTTTCTAATCCAATATAGGCTGTATCGTTTAGTAAGAGACAAGAAGCATCTACATCTCTACTGTAACAGTCCGTACGATGACTGTCCATTCGCCAGCATTCTTCCCCTGTCCAATAAGATACAGCTCTATAGCTAGGTACATAACTACTATAGATACTCTTGCCTGCTCTACTACCCTGTAGTATGAGGCAACTGTGATGAATAGAGTCTGCATTAGGCTGTAGCCAAATGGATCCTGTCCCCTTGATTACATCATCAAATTTATATTGCCAAACTAGCTTTCCTGTCGCTGCATCTATTTTTTTTAAATGATGATCATAGGCTCCCTGTAACAAATATTTGGTATTATTTTCTTTAATCAAGAGAGGTTGTCCAGTCCAGCCAGCTCCTCTCCATTTGACTTCCTTAGGGCCTATTTTTGTCGTACCACTACCTAGTTTATGTTTCCATATTTCTACTAACCGACTAGGGGCTTTATTACCATAATAATTACGACTAGGGTTATGTAAAAAACTACCATTGATGATGGTTAATGATTTGCCATTATTGAGCGTAGCTGTCAATGTCTGATAGGGCGAACCTTCTGTAATAGTGGAGTCAAGAGAGGAGGTAGAAGATATAGAAATGGGAGCAGCTTCTTCTACAGGAAACAGTGTAGTAGAAGGATTAGCTTGGTGGTCGGCTTTGGGAACTACGACAGTTATCAGTCTTATACTATTGTAAGTAATGAATAGTATAACAATACCAATGATACTAAACATAACTACATGTCGAAGAGAGGAGAAGTACTTCATATTCCATTTTTCTGAGTATAGGTGCAGTGTTAATACCTTTTTTAGCAAAGAAGTTGCAAAAATTAGGCTTGATTTGATATCCCCGATTGAGGTCAGTTACTTAATGAAGGTATAGCTTTTGGTCAACAATACTTTGTTTATGTCCCTATTCCTAAATCTTTGTCGTACAAATAAAGTAAAGAGCGAAAGAAAATCGTTATTTTTGTAATCCAAACCAATAAATTTTATGCTCTAGTGTAAGTATAGGGTATAATAGTTTAGCAAAAGATAGTATATTCAAACATGAGAAACATCCTTTTTGTACTTGCTCTAGGCAGTATTTTTGCCATAGCTTGTAATAACAAAAATATCACAAAACCCAAGTATTTGGAGGGAACTGTTGATGTAAATGAATTGTCAAGTATTGATAATAAATTTGAACGATTTCGTCAACAGATTATGGGACATTTCTCCAATACGGAGCAGGTAGAGAATGGAGTCAGTCTAGGAGAGCCAGAACAAGAGTTTATTATTACCCCTATATTCAAAAATCGCCCAGATGAGTTTTGGGTATATTTGGAGTTCTTTTCTCCAGGGCTTATTAGTAAGCCAATTGACCAACGTATAGAGCAGTACAAACGTATTCACAGAGATACTTTTGTAATGGAAGTGTATTATATTAAGGAACCTCAGAAGTATATCAATGAATGGAAAAAAACTACTCCATTTGAGGGACTTTCTATCAAGAATGATTTGATTAGAGATGAACGTTGTGATTTGTTGATTGTACCTGATTTTGACAAAAAACATTATTTCACTACACTTCCACCAGAAGAGGTGACCTGTCAGATGAGAGGAGCTCAAGGAGCGGCTAAGTATGTTGACTTATTCTTTGACTTATCGGACGAAGGGTATAATATGCGTTTTAAATTCTATGATAAAGATAAACGAATGATGCGTCAGACGGCTAAAACGGGAATAGATTTTAAACGATTGAATTATAAATCAAAAAAATATCCTCGATACGATGTAGAAGAGGAATAAGCTTAAAGAGAACCATGCGTAAGATAATACCAGACCAAATAGAGACCAAAGATTTGCATCAGTTCATGGTAGGAGCTATAGCTCCTCGACCAATAGCTTTTGTGAGTACGATAGATGAAAATGGAGTCGCTAATGTTGCCCCATATAGTTTTTTCAATGCTTTTAGTTCTAATCCCCCTGTATTGGTGTTTTCTTCCAATCGACGAGTGGCTGACAATACGACTAAAGACACCCTACATAACGTAGAAAAAAATCAAGAAGTAGTCATTAATGTAGTGGATTATGCGATGGTACGTCAGATGGCAATTGCTAGTATTTCTTACCCAACAGAGGTGAGTGAGTTTGACAAATCAGGCTTGACACCACTAGAATCGGAGACGGTAGCCCCTTATCGGGTAGGAGAGTCTCCTGTACAGTTTGAGTGTAGAGTGACTGATATTATCAAGTTGGGAGATCATGGAGGAGCAGGACATTTGATTATTTGCAAGGTGTTGTGTATTCATATTGACGAAGAAGTCATAGACGATCGTAACCGACTAGATCCACATAAATTGGACTTGGTAGGACGATTAGGAAGAGCACACTATGTGCGTGCTAGTGGAGATGCGATTTTTGATGTTTATCAATCTCCTAGTCAAATTGCATTAGGGTTTGACAAATTACCTGAACATATTCTGGAAAGTAATATTTTTACAGGAAATGATTTAGCACAATTTGCAGGACAACTAGATTATCCAGCACAAGAGGAGGTTGAAGAACTGATGGAATTAGATAGTTCAGTACAGAATATATTACAGGTTTATGATCAACCTTCAGAACAGTTACAGGATGCTTTGCACAAAGCAGCCCAGTTAGTTTTGGCGAAAGGAAAGATTGAGCAAGCTTTCAAAATAGCGATGGTATACGAATTGGTCTAATCCTTCTTACACTCAAAATCTATCAAAATACTTACTATGAAAAATAAAGAAGAACTGCACTTTTTTCTGCCTAGAAGAGTACGTAAGCTATTGCAATATGAAGCAAAGCAACTTCCTATGATGGATTTGCAGAAAGTAGGCTGTCTAGATATGGTATCAATGGTAAGTAAAGAAGCTAGCGTGGGGACTACAGATGCTCATCAGTTGTTGCCAGACTTACGAGCCCAAAAATTGCGTAATCAGATTGCTACTCAATATAACTTGACAGCTGATCAAGTCTGTGTGGGGAATGATACGGCGGCTTTGTTAGATACTATCTTTCGTTCTTTTTTAGATGATGCGGAACAAAAAGTTCTTGCTTTTGGTCCAGTTAATGCAACACTCCACCAATTGATACGATTACATGGAGTAGAATTAGAGTTGAAATCACTAGAGCCCGATGGTCAGCTACCGTTATTTGATATAGAAACACTTTCGGATTTGCATCGAATTATTTATATCGAAAATCCTAACCAAATCAAAGGAACGGTTATTTCCAGTTTTGATGTAGTAGACTTAGTAACCCAGTTTGACGGAATCGTTGTTGTCGATGAATCTGCTATTGATTATGCAGAAGAAGAGAGTTTGATCACATTGGTAGAGGCATGCCCTAATTTGATTATACTCAGAAGTTTTTCTAATGCGTGGGGATTAGCTGCTTTGCAAGTAGGTTATGCACTTGGCAGCCCTATGTTAATAGAAGTACTAGAAGCGATTCAACTGCCTTTTAGGGTCAATACTTTCGCTCAGGAAGGAGCAACTAAGGCACTATATGTAGGAGACAAAAAAGAACGGATTGTAGCTAAAGTGAAAATTGAAAAGCAAAAATTATTAACAGCACTCAGCACTATAGACGTCGTCAAAAGAGTTATAGATACGCATCTCAATACGCTATTGATAGAGGTTGCTTCTCCACAAGAATTAGTACAATATCTGTATGAAGAAGAAGGAATTGCTGTTTTGGATACTTCAGCGGAAATTCCTTCTACGGTTAGGATTACAGTAGGGACAGAACTAGACAACTTACGTATTGTCAAAGCTCTGGAACAGATGCACTACAATCAATCCAAAACGCATCATCTTTGGAAAATGACTTCGCAGTTTTTTAGAAGGGCCAGTAGCTTACTAGGTTTCTTTAAGTAAGAATATTTTACTTACTATTTCAAATAGAACTTAAAACCACTGTAGAACCGCCTTCCTGACGTACTCTGCCATGCTAATCCACCATCAAAATCAGGACTAAAAGGTTGTGTGGCTGCTATAAATGGATTTTGTTGGATGTTCTGTAGAATATTATCCATCCCAACAAACAGTTCAATATTATATTTTTCTCCTCTGTAACGTTTGAAAAATATTTTGATAGGAGCTGTCACCTTCATATCCCAGCGAAAAACACCTGTAGAGGCTAATCCAAAAGTACTTCCTTTGGCACTAGCATCAGGTAGCCGTTGCGGCCCATACCAATATAATTGTGTTTCAAAATCAATGTATTTTCTATAATAGTTGAGCTTTTGACGATAGCCTATATCTACCATCATGGTATGCATGGATTGTAAAGGGAGCTGTTGGTATACTTGATTAATCGTTGCAGCATACCAATCAAAACGGTAGTCTATCCCAAGATCAAGTCTAAGAGCTGTCCACTGTACATGTGCATCCAACTCAAAGCTGAATTTTTCTGCTTTACCATCTAAATTATAAAAAGCTAGAGTGTAGGCATCTTGATCTAGATCTGCTATGATTTTATTTTCGTAAAGGGTATGTTTAAACTGAAATTTGAGAGTACTCATCAAATCGACTCCTTTCCACCATTGACTATAAACAAAAGACCCTCCATAGTTCCAAGCTCGTTCGGCTTCTAGTGGTTCTTTTATTTCAATAGTTCTATTGCTCAATAAGAAACGCTGATTTTCATTCAATACATTAGCGAAACGCATACCTCCTCCTCCAAATATATTAGCAGCAAAATGCTCGTGTAACTTGAAGTCTAGTTTGAGATGAGGAACCAGCACCCATTTAGCAATATTGTGATACAAAATATTGAATCGGCTTGATAGGTGAAATTTCTTACCTAAAGAGGTCTCATAACCAACAAAGCCGCCCCCATAGGATTCATTTCGATGAAGTTGTAGAGTGTCGAGATTTTCCCGAATAATATTGTAGTGGTAGTTGAGTCCTATCCGAAACTGATCAACAGCATTGTCTAGCGTGTAAGTATATATGGCTCTAGTGTCTATCCCCCATTCTGTGCCTGTATATTGACGGAGTCCATAATAGTCTTGATGACTATGGTCAGCTACCCTGAATTGTAAGGTTAATAAGTCTCTTTTTCGCACACTAATATAGTTGATAGACTCACCGACCAGATGCTGAATGGCTTGCCCATATCCATAGGCTTGATTCGTAAGATAATCTTTGGCATAGTCAAATTGCCACTGACCTCCTTGTCTTTGCTGGTTGGTGTACCAAATGGTATTGACAGAGGAAAAGCGGTCAAGGTTGATATTCCAGATATTGTGAGCCAATAGACGTTTTTGGAGTGGAATATCTAGGAAATTATCTTGATTATTATCATGTTTAGTACTGTTCCAATGACCATTGACACGCAGTGTTGTGGATACTTTTTTGTATCGGACTTTACCAATTATATTCAAGTCTAGTTCTCCCAAATGACTCCCCTTGAAAGATACCAATAGATTGTTGCGTGCATAGGGTACTCTGAACACAGGATCAACTTGACCAAAGAGAGCTCTACTATCATTGAGGGTATTGTTTCGGCGATAAAGATAAATCCATTCGTTTGGAATACTTTTGAGTAAGGGGAGCGTATTCAGCCCATAACCTGAAAACAAGCGCCCCTCTTGTATATTTCGGCCCAAATAGTAATCAAGATAGGCATCTTCTCCTAGAGATTGAGCTAGTAGACTACTGTAGCTAAAACAGAGAGAGAGAAGCAAGGTGGTGGTGTAAATAATATTTTTCATATTGGTGTGGTATTCGGACAGTATTTTCCAGTAAGTCATGTCACTGAAAAGTACTGTTCTATAGATCGATAAAAAAGAAGAAAGTGGTGGTTAAGGCATGATTTGGATGGTTTGTCCTTCTGCCCATTTTTTCTTTTCGTCATAATAATAAAGGTAGGCACTACTAGCAGGAGTAGTAAAGGTACCTGCTAGTTCAGTTTTGAGGTCAAAGGCTATATTGCGTACAGCATTAGCATTCATCTCACTGTAATACAAGTAAAGCAAGTTATTTTCGATTTCATAAAAATCAAATGCTTTTTCCTCTTGTAGCTTTTTCAATTGCCAAGGTTGTAAGCTGAGTCCAGCAGGAATACCAACCACTGCCATAGGAGAAGGAACCGTCTTGTTTTCCTTGTTTTGAAGAACAACATTGAGTCGTACTGTTTCGCCAATTTGAGCTTTATTTTTTGCGAGTTTACTCGTCAGTGCTAGAGCACAGTCGGCGGCACTAGAAGGTGCTTCCACTGTCCATTTTAGATCCATCGAAAAAGGCAGTGGTTCTCCTCCATCAAAGGTAACTTTTAAGGTGTTATTTCCTATTGTAAGGATGTCGTTGAGATCAGGAATACGTATTTTTTGATTGCTACCAGCTTTGTATTCTAGTGTCTGGGAAATCCCATTGATACTTACATTGATAAGTACATCTTCTTTGACTTTTTTGGCAGCAGTGTTATATTCTAGTAAAGCCTTGAGAGCCATAGCAGTAGATTGAGTAGAACCATAGCGTCCAGATCGACACTGTTTGGTGATATGAAGGACCATATCTTGGATCAGAATCATATCTGGTGTACTTGATTGGAGTAGTGCTAGGATGGCAAAACTAAGAGTTTCTACATTGTTGGATACTCCATACGAACGGGTAAGTGTAGTTTCTGCCCTTAGATTAGGAATACCTATTTTTTTGATGAGTTGTAGTACATTTTTAGTCAATAAATCACCTTTTTTGATGTTGCCAACATTGTACTGTACTAGAGCGGCGATGCTCATACGATAGACATCTTCACTTTTGATGGCTTCGTTTGTCATTACAGACACCTCTTTTTTGATTTTGTCTGTCAATCCCACTTCACTCAATGCCCAAGTAATATAGGCATTGAATACATGAGGTTTGCTACCGCTAAAGCCATATTTTCCTGTATTCTGTTTGAAACCTCCTTTGCCATCTTTCCTACGGAGTAGGTAAGCAATCGTACGGTCAATGACTTCGTCCGAAACACCATCATAAACGGCTTGCATTTCATGGAACTGAATCAATCCATAGGCGGTCAGACCTTCATGTGCAGGAGCTCTGCCATACCATTCGAATCCACCACCTTTTATTTCGTATTGCACCAGTTTTTGATACCCATTTTTGATGAAATTCAATGCTTGGGCTTTAATCTCAGGATCAGAAGTGGCTTGTTCTTGCAATACTTGCAGGGCTAGTACATTGGGGTAGTTACTAGAGGAAACTTGTTCGAAACAACCTGAAGGTTCGCGTAGTAGAGAAGAGGTGCCATCAAACAAATTATCAATCATACTTGGACGAATATTGATTTCACTTTCGAGCGAACCCTTATAATGCTCTTCTATGATAAAAGTATCCAGGATAGTAGCCTGTTGAGTAGAAATAGAGTAGCCTGCAGGAAAGCCTTTAGGAGTAACAGAAACAGGGAGTTGTACTTTATCATTGCATTTAGGTCCCTTAAATTCGTACTCCAAAAAACCTAGTTTCAAAGCTTCAAATCCTATGGAATAAGGTATGGATATGACCAAAAAGCTATCGGCAGGTACACGCAAATCACCTTGCCACTCCTCATCTAGATATTTGAACATAGGCAAGGTAGACAGTTGGAGTTGACCTGTTAGTGGTTGAGAAGTATTGTTTTTGATGGTAATAGGAACCATTATACTATCTCCAAAACTGAAAGTAGTGGGTAGCTTGACGTCAATACTAAAAGGCATTTCTGTGGCATAAGTAGTTTCTCCACGAGCTAACTGACCAGTATGACCAATTCCTTCAACTATTACTCTAAAAGTAGTGGTCGCATCGGAGTTGTAATAGGTGATTGGAGTGCTATTTTTGCCTGTTTTATCAGTCGATACATAGGAATTCCAATAGATAGTTTTGTGAAAGTCTGTCCGTCTTTCTGGGGTTTGGTTGTTTTCGTAGTTAACAGGGGAATAAGCATAATGAGGACTATAGTACTTACGTATTGGGGCCAATTGTTGCAAGGCAAATTTGGGGTCTGCAGGGTTCAAGTCTATCGCTGTATTGTTTTGGTAGCGATTGTAAGCCGAATTAGTGACAGCAGCGTGAGTCCTAATGATAGAATTGCTGACATTTAGGTCAGCCGAAGTAGATATGGTCGTACGGTCACTAAAGGCTACACGATTATTTTCAAATCCTGCTGGCACACCAGATGTAATAATCTGTACTTGATCAATCTCTGTCTCTGGTAATCCAAAATCACCAACCACACGAACGCCATCAATGTAAACCTCATTACTAGACGAACGGCTACCATTGGTGTTAACTGATTCGCCTTCGTCTTGCTGACTCACCCCGGCAGTAGTAGCTGCGATACTTGTCACACTGCGTGTGGCCAAGTTTTTAATATCTTCTGCACCAAGAGTCATACCACCAGCAGTAGCATCTTGCTCTATTAGGGGAATTTTATAGCCTATAACAATGATTTCTTGGCTGCTACCGAAGCTATCTGTAAGAGCTGCAACCCCTTCTACCATTTCCACATCAAAATGATTGGTATATCCAGCTCGTATGATTAGCCCTTCTATCTTAAGAGAGGGGAAGCCTACATACGAAACTATCAAATCATATGTACCAGCCTTTAGCTTAGATAAGTTATAGTTACCATCAAAGTCAGTTTGTGTTCCAGTAATAACTGCTCCTTCTTTTTCTAATCTTACATTGGCAAATGGCAGCCCTTCATCTAGTGTAAGATCAGTTACCTTACCGATTAATGTACCAGTAGTTTTTCCATTAGGAGTATTTGGAGGAGTAGCATTTTTTTCGGAGTAGTAATTTACTTTTTGGGAAGTGATGTAACCATGATCCTTGGCATTTATGTAGGCGGGCAGAGTAACATTTGATGCTTTAAATACAAAAAAACCTCTTTCATCTGTTGTAGTAGTCGCAAGGGCATTTTTCTTGTTAGGAGCTTTTGCCCATTTAGACAGGTAAATGGTTTTATTGGAAAGTGGTACACCATTACGATAAAAAATACCACTAATATATTTATCCGAGTGAGAGGGAGGCAGATCGGAAGGAGAAAGAATAGCTTCCCATTCGAAACGCCTCCATCCGTGAGTTAGCATTACATAATCAATGGCTTTATCTGCTTTTTCTTCTTTAGGATCAAAATAAAAATTAGGCTCATAAACTTCTCCTTGAAGTTCACTACTGAGGAGTAAAGCCGAAAGAATGTCATCTTGTTTGTCATCCGCAAAGGTAAGGTTGTTGTCATCTACTACTGCCATCGAAAACTGTCCTTGTACTCCTTTACCTGTCTCATCTTTTACTGTTAGACTAATAGTGACTTTCTCTCTAGGAGCATAAATCTCTTTGTTGGGTTGAATATCTACCGTTACTTTACGATGTTTATTTACAAAAGCTAATCGTTCTGCTAGAGGCTGTTGATTTTTATCAAAGACAGTTAATTGGACAATTCCCATTGGTAAATCTAGTGTAGATAGTTCAACAGTATTGACGCCTATTTTAGCATCTAGGAGTTGCTCTTTTAGAACAGTACCTTGTTGTTGGGCAAAGACAGTAAGCGGCTGTTCTGTAGGACTATAAACATCAAGCACTAGTTTTTGAGCATCATTTTGACGCAAAAATACCCCTACTGAGGAGGTCGCCTTAGGAATCCTATATGTAGTGCGATTCAGTAATGGTTTTGTTATCTCTACAATGTAGTCTACCCCTGCTTCTGGTGTAAATACAAAAGCTCCCATTCCTTGGTGATAGCTACTGAATTTTTGTACTAATTGTCCCTCATCTACTGTTAGTAGCTGCCCCTCTATATCAGCAGGCAGACCAAATTCGTTGAGTGCCTTGATAGCAATTCTATTAGGGTGTCCAAGAACAAGATTACCTCCTTCGGGTAAGAATTGAATATCTAAATTACCCAATATAACAGGTGCAGAGCGGCTAATAGATTCCGTTTTTCCTTCATATTCTAGACGAATATTGACAATATTATCAATAGAAGAAATATGTTGAGGAACTACAAAAGTAAGTAGAGCTTTACCTTCAGCATTTGTTTTGGCGGTATATTCTACGGTTTCTTTTCCTTTTATCCAGAAAGAATAATCTAGGGAGGTATATTTCAATACTTGATTATCTTTGGTACGTGCCGAAAACTCAACAATAGCAGTATCACCAGGACCATAGGCTTCTTTAGGAAAGTCTACTTTCATCAATACATTTGGTAGAATGACTTTTTGAAGCGTGATTTTCTTTTCTACATAATTGTTTTTGGCGAGCTGTTTCATCCATTTCGTATAGCACCTAATGGTGTAGATACCTCCTTTATAGTGCTCTAATAGAACAAAACGATTGCTCGTACTCGTTTCGTCATTATGAAGATTCAGTTCTTGGATAACGCTTCCTTTAGGATCTACTAACTCTACAAATAGTTCTTCACTGAGAGCAGATTGTTGGTTGTGCCCATCGACTAGCCAAGCTTTAAACCAAATTTCATCATTGGGTTGATAAAGTGTACGGTCTGTTTGGAGATAGATTTTTTCTTGGGTATAAATACTGTCGTATTGCTCGAATTTCGTGCGGAGGGTATTATTGTCTTGAGCTCTAAGGCTAGTAATTACGACTAAGGTGGCAATTACTAAATATAATAATCTTTTCATAGCAGGTAGGTGAGTGAAAAATTAGTGGTGGTAGTACTAATCTTGTAAGGTGAATGAAGAGAAGGGAAACGCTCTATCTATTAAAGATGCTATCTAATAGGATAATGGTGTATGACTTTGAAAAAAAACTAATCTAAATAGTCAAATACTTTAGAAATATGGCTGATGGCATCTCCTTGATTGACAAGTGGTGCATGGTTGTTGCAGATGATGTAACCGCTAAAAGGAGCTTTTACGGTTTGTTCAGTTTGTCCATAAGGGTCAGAGATAGAACCAATAGCTGCTCCTTTTTCTACATAGCTTCCTATGGAGCTAAAGCTACGCCACATACCTGACTCAGATGCTCTTACCCAAGATGATTTTTCTATCAATATTTGTTTCTCGATAGCTATGTTATCTTGGAGTTCCTTTTCAAAATTTCGCATACCAAGGTGTTGCATTACTTTTAGGGTGCCTTCTATACCGACTTGAGTAACAATACGATCTAGGCTTAATGTTTTGCCCCCCTCAAATAGCAATACTTTCTTACCTAAGCCCCCAACCGTTTTTCGAAAAGACTTGTCTCTGTTTTGAGAGTTGAGGATGAATTTAGAACCAAAGGCTTTTGCTAAATCTAGCGTCTCTTCGTCGGTTGCATCTATTCTAATTTGGGAATAATTGAATCGATCACCTCCTCCTGTATGAAAATCTATACAGTAATCTATGGGATTTTTTTTGATGATTTGTGTGATATGATAGGCAAAACGGCTGGCAAGTGATCCTTTTTTGAATCCAGGAAACATACGATTGAGGTCTCTGCCATCAGGAAATTCTCTGGACTGATTTAGAAAACCAAAGACATTAATAACTGGCATACAGATGACAGTGCCGAAGGTAGGTTTGTGGTATCCTTTAGTGATGATTTGGCGTACAATTTCCACTCCATTAATTTCATCGCCATGAATGCCTCCTGTGAGTAATAAAGATGGCCCTTCTTTTTCTCCTCTAGCGACAACTACTGGAATGTCAATAGGTGTTCCTGTATGCAGTTTGGCAATCGAAAGGGATATTGTTTTGGTTTCGCCTGGTAGAATAGTGGTATCTAAAATATTCATTTAGTTGTTTTTTTGTAAGAGCATGTTTAAAATTGTATTTTTTAGTAATGTGAGTACCATTTTTTTACTAATTGAGTAAAAAATAGACGATAAGTAGTGAAAAAAGGGATTTCATATTATGAATTAAGATAAATTTAAACATGCTCTAAAGCAGCACTTTAGTTTTGAGTCTGCTCTAAAATGGAGTTCTTTAGAATCGATTTTTGAGGTGAAAATCAATTGTTTTTAGGGCTCAAAAAAGGAGCTTATCAAATTTAAAATCAAGCATTTGTAGCTTGAAGGTAATATTTAAACACGTTCTTACAGCTTTTATAGTGTTTTGCCCTATTATAAATTGATTTTTCTATCTAAAAAACAGTTTTTTTTTTATATTTTTATAAGCTACTACAATAATAAAATTTTTGATTTTAGACTAATTAAAATCGCTATGAAAAATATAATGGTGTTTAATTTTATCTTAGGTCTGTTGTTTTTTGCAATCCATGCAAGAGGTTTTTCAGGCAAGGTAACATTAGAGAAGGCGGTAGAAATGTCAGATAAGCAACGAGTACTGGCACAGAAAGCTGCAAAAGTATACATAGGACTCTGCAACAACCTAAAAGATATTAAGCTTTATCAAGATAGAGATCAAACAATAGAAGCATTTGAAGAAAATCTCTACGAATTGGGTAAATTCACTCCTACGGATCCTATTCGATTAGCTCATAAGGAACTTAAATCTAGCTGGAAAGATTATGTTGCGATTGTTGGGTGGAGTATCAAAAAAGATGATGGGGCTAAATTGTTAAAGCAATTGGATAATATTCTACAAGCCACAAAAAGATTGCACTTATCCTACCTTAACTATCAAGAAAAGCAGCAGACCAGAAAACCAACAGCTGTGATGGTACGTACCAATGAGATCATTCAACAAAACACTAATCAAAAAATATTAATAGAACGAATTTTACTGTATTACCTCGCCGAAAAATCAGGTATAGCAGGGGTCGAATCAGGGCATAAATTGGATGAAGCGAATTTAGCATTTACGGCATTACTAAACGACCTGATGAAAAAAGAACTGATTAATCCAACTATTCGTCAACAATATCAAAAAGTTAAAAAAAGTTGGGCGGGTATTACAAAACACTTGGTGTTTACGGCTAAAAAAGAACAAAAGCATTTAGATGACATGTATTTACGTGCAGACGAAATTTCTAAATCACTTACACAGATTTCTAAACAATACAGTGAGTTAGGGGCAGCACTTTCGGTTGGTGATTGGATGTTAGAAATGTCTAACCAGAGTTTTTGTATTCAAAGAATGACTAGACAGTATGTTGCTTTAGTGGCAGTAGATGAACCGACCCAATATGTCTATAAAAAAGACATCCTAGATCAAATTAATTGGTTTGAGAGCCAATTAGAAATATTTGAAACAACTGCTCCCGTGTATATTACTAAAGACAATATTGGAGCGATATGGAGTCATTGGAATATTTATAAAAAATCTATAAGTAACCTCCATGACATACAGGAGAAAGGGCTAGAATCTGTACTTCAGAAGTGTGATAGTGTGGTGCTTTCTTGTCAGGCAGTAATGGATAAAATTCATACCACTGCTGAAAAGATCACTAGTATACAACAACTCAAAGAGAGTAGAGGGATTAGTCTCGCTCCTACAGAAAGTATTGTTTACCAGATGGAAGCGATTGAGGAATTGCGGCTCATCTCGCAGCGAATAGCCAAATCTTTTGTGATGAAAGTACATGCTCCAACTACACATAATGACTCTTTACTGCAGTTGGATATTGCTTCATATGAAGAAAAATACCAACACTTATTGGAATCCAAGCATAATAGCACTGCTAAGCAACGTATTATCGAAAGTTGTTCGGAAGAATGGGACTGGATCATGACAGCTATTGTTATTGCTAAAGAATCAGATATACCAGTACTGCTAGAACATGCAGATATGCTGGGAAAAAAACTCAGTAAGCTCAATAAACTCTATAGTCATCAAATGCAACGCATTCTATTAGCTACGAACAATACTTCTACAGCGTTACCAGCGTTAGCCACTCAAAAAGAGTAAGTGGGCGATAAGATCTATGATTTATCTTAAAAAAATTATACTTCGTCGAAATCGGATTCTTAATTAATGTTAATTAGTGGATAGGCTTGGAGATTTGTTGCTTATTGGAAATATGAAAAAGCAATCTCCTTCTTTATTAATATTACAATTGAGACTACGTCAACTTTGGCGGGTCTGCAAGGAAGTAGGGTGGACGAATTTTATTCTAATGAGTCCTTTCCTCGTAATTGTTGTATTAGGAATGCTGGAGCATTTATCTACTACAACTAATGTAGGGAGTATGCTCCTGATCGTATTTACTTTGGGGGGGATGCATTGGAAGCGAAAAGATAGGATATTGTTAGAGCAAATCAGTCCAGTACTTTTTCCAATATTTGTAATAGAATATTTATTGCTTCTGCTTCCAGTTTGGGGAAGCCTTGTTGTATTCGGACAATGGCTACAGTGTAGTATTTTGTGGGTGATGATAGTACTGATTTCATTATGGAAACCTGCTGCTATACCTACTGCAAGTGCTATCAGTCGTCAAAATTTGTATTGGATTCCTCGTATTTTGTTTGAATGGAGGACTGGACTTCGAACGCATTTTTGGAAATATAGTTTTAGTTATTTGATAGCAGTTATCTGGAGTTATCAAACTATTGTCGTACCGATAGCTGTGCCCATTTTTGCATTGATTGTAGTTTCTTTTTTCAATGACCTAGAGAATAGAGATTTGCTATTGGCGGTTAATCACGATCAACGGCTTTTAGTGAAAAAAGTAGGGCAAAGTCTTCTTTTATTTCATAGTTTACTATTACCACTGTATGGGCTGTTTTTATATTTTCATGCTCAATACTGGTATGTCTTGTTGGTGTTAGGGATGATTAGCAGTTTACTGATTGCCTTTGCTATCTGTATCAAGTACAAAAGCTATCGGTTCGAATATCAAAAAGTACATAACAATCTAGCTATTAGTATTTTTACGGCTTGTTGGTTGTACCCTTTCTTTTGGCCTATTCCTATTATCATGCTAATCGTCTATTGGCGACAAGCTCAACGAAATTTAATCCATCATTATGCTTAGTATTCAGAATTTGACCGTTGCCTACCAGCAAAAAGTAATACTAAAAAATCTTGAAATTACTTTTGAAGAAGGTACTATACATGGTGTGCTAGGAATGAATGGGGCTGGGAAAAGTACCTTCTTTAATAGCGTAGTGGGTATCAAATCAATTAAAGAAGGAGCGTGTCTCTACCATGGAAAATGGGTAACGAGTGATGATATTGCTTTTATGCAAACGAGTACCTATTTCTACCCTTATATGCAAGGAGGCGAATATTTAGCGTTATTAGCGAATCAGAATCCTGCTTTTGATGCCGATCACTGGAACAAAATTTTTCAATTACCACTAGACCAACTGATTGAAAATTATTCTACTGGGATGAAAAAAAAGCTTGCTTTTATGGGTGTTCTTGCTCAAGATCGTCCTATTATGATATTGGACGAACCATTCAATGGAGTGGATATCGAAAGTAATGAAAAGATACGTCAGATTCTACTCCATTTGCGTCAAGCAGGTAAGTGCATTATCCTTTCTTCTCACATTACTCCTACACTGACAGACTGCTGTGATCAAATATCCTATCTCAAAGATGGTCAATTTACTCGTACCTACACTAAAGAAAATTACAAGGACCTACAGCAGTTGATCAAAGACTTAGTCACACAAGATGTACAGGAGGTGTTGGGTGATTTGTAAAAGAAGGGATGGGTTTTAATGGAAAATTAGATCTTATTCAAAGATTAATTTCATTCTTAAACAAGCTCTAATTTTTAAGAAACAGGTCGTTATTTTTTAGAAGTGATCTTAATCGAAAAAGCTCCATTCTCTGTCTCATTAGGGCCTGCTACTCCCAATACAACATGCATAGGAGTAGATCCTGCCACCAATAGAATTCTTTCGTTTCCAGTATCTGGTTTGTGGCTGGCTTGGCAGCCAAATTTACTTACATTTTCGACATAAGGAGGGGTGTCATAACGCTTGGCATCTATCAGATAGCCATATAGACTCAAATCAACAGCACTGGACAAATCTACAATCATTTTGGTGTTGGCAGGGACTTCAAAAGCATACACAACATGATTGCCATTATATTGATTTTTTTCTCCTTCAGAGAAACAACCCACAGAAGCACGTATCCCAAATCGTGTGTCTATAAAGTGTCCTGTGCTTAGATCTCCTTTGATGGTCTTTGTGGTTCCAATATCAACTTTAATTTGATTGACATCTTTTTCAAATTGAGCTTGTATAGTTGATGTAAACAAGAATGCAAATAATCCTAATAAAATAGTGTAGTTCTTCATTGGTTTTTTTATTAAAAATACGTTTTATTTTGATAAAATTAAAATTCATAGATAGCTTGGCTAAGCTTTTCGATATGAAAACGATTCAGGTTGAGGCTAAAGGTGAGGCGATTGAGGAAACTTCCTCTAGAAAAGGTATTGATTTTTTGATCTAGATTTTGAGACGCAATGAGCGGCAAATAAATCCCCGCAGCTCCATTCCAAAGGTCTATCATCAGTCCGCCACTAAAGAAAATTTCATCCGAAATACTATTGATCGTAACCGAAGGAGCTGTATTGTTATAATATCCCAAATCAAGAAAAGGTTTGAGTTTGATAAATTGGCTACGAATGGGGAATTTGATGGGTATATCAGAGGTTAGGTTGATCGAAAAAATAAAACTATTACTGCTCCCATTATCTACAACAGGTTCTATAGCTGTTTTGAATCCTCCTTCTCGTAGTACCACCTGATTGGCAAGTACATTGTCAAACTCTCGTCTACCCATGATATGACGGTCATAATGATAATCGGTTCGGTTATTGGAAATAAGTTGCAATGGGAAATCGCCAAATTGGCGGTCAGTATGCCACAAGAATCCTCCACCAAAAAGACGAAGATCAATCCCCCAGAGGGGGCTGTACATAAATCTAAACTTAGCTTCTGAGGTTAGTTTGAGATAATGTTCTTTTACTGCAAAACCATCATAGTTGGCATATTCTAGAATCGTAGTGACATCCATTGGTAGGAGTACTTTTTTGCTCTGGTATTGGTAACCTACTCGATGGGTGCTTCGCCAGGTGGTTTCTTTCCCTTCAAAACTCCAGACAGTAGCCGTTGGAGTAGTAGTACGGGTTTCTTTTCCTCTTTCTTCGAGTATCAGCGAATGGCTCATCAGTAATAGATGTTTGTCTGTACTTCTATCACTTTTTTTGCCTAATTCAAACTCTACAAAAGGACTAATTTTGTAATAACGTTCTGCGAAACGATAAGGACGTTCGTCGGTGGATTCTTTGAGTCGCTTGTGGAAACTTTTGAGGCGAAGCCCTATCGTAAGACGATCGTTATTTTTGGTGAAGTGATGAAACTTAAGATCTCCCATACCACTAGGAGCTAGGGCAAAGGTTGAAAACATTGGTAGTAGGCTATATTCTATTTTTCGTCTAGGTACAGGTAGATTATAAATAGCAGCACCTAATAAGATTCCATCATAACGATTGAAACCGATCAAAGGAGCGATATTGATCCGTCTTTTTTCAGGGTGACTAAAGTCTGCTACAAACATAATCTTCGTGGGTTCTCCTTTGCGTAGCAATCCATAGTTGCGTATTTCGTTATTATTTCGACTAAACTCAGGTACTTCATGAGAAGGATCTATCTCAAAAATCGCTCTATCAGGCGTAGCTAGGCTCAGTGTTGTATCGGTATTGGGAGCTAAGTTCACCCAGTACTTAGGTAGGCTGTCTCGTTTTTGGTTATTTTGATCGTCATCCCAAACGGCAACAGGTATAGGAGCTTTAAAATCTCCTGTATTTTTGATGGTAATGCTTGCTTTTTGATGCTGATCACAACAGTGGTGGTGAGTCAATGCATAATCAAGATGATCGGTGGTGTTGACCAAATTATCAAAAAACCAAGCGACAGGCTGTTTGGCTTCTTGCTCAAATAAGGCTTTGACATCCGTAGGCTGAGGGTGTTTGTATTGCCATTGTTCAAAATAAGCATTTAAAATCCTATCCATTTCACTTTGCCCCAAATACATCGCTAAATATCGAAAGGATAAAGTAGGCTTAGCATAAGCACAAACATAATAATTGGCATCAGAGAGGCTCTGAGAACTACTCTCAATAGGTTGGTCGGTATAGTTACTTGCTTTTTGGACATAGGCAGTATATTCGCTATTGGTTCCATAGCTGTAATATTTGGTCATGTACCTAGAGTCCAGATAACTATTGAATCCTTCGTCCATCCATGGATGGTCTCGCTCATTGCTACCCAAAATACCATAAAACCAATTATGTCCGACCTCATGAGCAATGACATTGTCTAGACCTGCGTCATAATAAGCTTTACCAATGACTGTAATCATAGGATATTCCATGTCACCTCCTTGATAGATTCCCTGCACGGCTGTAGCGGTACTGTAAGGGTATTCGCCCACAATATCGGAATAGAAACGAATAGATCGATTGAGATAATCTGTTGCATTTGCCCACAAGTCCGCTTCATAGTTGTTGAATAGGGCATAGGTGTTCACCGATTTGCCCGAAGATAGTTTGACTTCGCTTTTCTGCACATAGTAACGTTTGTCGGCAAACCAAGCAAAGTCATGTACTTTTTGAGCGGTGTAACGTACCGTTTTCATAGTGGTACTAGAAGTAGGGAAAGAATCTTGCTCGGTATAGGCAAGTTTTTTAAATTTTAGTTTGGCGTCTGCTGCAGCTTTTTCCTCCAAAAAGATTTGTTCAGAGGGAGTTTGTAAATCTCCAGTAGCGGCTAGTACATAATTTTGAGGTAAGGTGATGGATACATCGAAATTGCCAAATTCAGAATAAAATTCACCATTGCTCAGATAGGGCATAGGGTGCCAACCTTCTTGGTCATATACAGCAGGTTTGGGGTACCATTGACAAAGCATATAGGCTTGATCAACATGAGCTAACCGAGAAAAATCCCCTGGTATTTTGACTCTAAAGGGGGTTTTGATGGTCATGCTTTGTTGTGGTAGCAGGGCTGTTGGTAGGGCTATTTTGGCAATATCAGGCTGCTCAAAAGTTGATTGGTACTCAACAGGTTTGTCATTGATAACAAAACTTAAACTATCCATAAAGCCTCGTTGCTCAGGTTTGGCAAAATGAAAATCAAGTCGATTGTTGTCCAATAGCTGCTGAGCAAAGGCAGTTTTTTGGTGTTTGTATCCATTAGGCCACAAATGCATATAAATAAAGGACAAAGTGTCAGGTGAATTATTGGTGTATTTTATCTCAATATTCCCTGTTAAGTAGTGGGCTTTATCATTCAGTTTGACCTCAATTTTATAGTCCGTTTGCTGCTGGAAATAGGTAGTTTGTTGTGCATTTAAGTAATTGATTATCAGTAGGAATGGTAGTGTTAGGAGGCTGGTGGATCTGGTGTTTTTGAACGACAACATACTATGGTTTTTAAAAACAAAATAAAATCATAGAAGCAAGCTACAACAATTAAATTTACTATAAAAATAGTGGAACAAATACTAGTGGAACAACGTTTGAGAAACCATAAGTAACCAAAATAGTGATTTTGGTATAAATAATTGATCACCAAAATGAAATAGAGATGGATGCGTATGACTCCAACTGGCAAGAATCGCCAGCATTGAGATTGCTGATCGAGCAGTATCAAACGAAAGCAGAAAGAGGTGAGGTACCTTATTGGGAACAGGAAAGTTTTTTGATGTTGATTGATTATTTTGATGATCAAGTTCAAATTGACAAAGCATTGGAAGTAACAGAGGCTGCTATTGAACAACATCAATATTCAGCTGCATTATATATTCGGAAAGCTCAATTACTGATCGAAAAAGATAAATTTGAGTCTGCGACTGTAGCACTAGAACGTGCAACTTTATTTGAACCGTCCAATATAGAAATCTACTTGACAAAGTGTGATTTGTATATGCGTCAGAATGATCCTCAGGAAGCTTTGGATATACTGGCGGAAGCACATTATTTGGCAGATGGAGAGGATTTGGCAGATTTATATATCCTAGAGGCAACGATTTATGAGATTCAGGATAACTACAAAAAATCTATTCAATGTCTCAAAAAAGCACTCAAAAAAGATCCTAAAAACACCTTAGCGTTAAATCGTTTGTGGATTGCACTGGATATGGAAGGGAATCACAAAGAAGCCATTGATTGGCATTTAGATTTTGTAGACGAGTATCCTTATTCTTATTGGGCTTGGTATAATTTGGGCTTAGCTTACAATGCAGTAGGGCTATTGGAGAAGGCAACCGAATCGTTTGATTATGCGATTGTCATCAATGACCAGTTCGAGCCTGCTTATCATGATTATATTGTCAATTTATTGCAGCTGGAAGAGTATGAGGTAGCACTACGTTATTTGAGTGAATATCAGACTTTTTTTGAGCCAGATGCAGAGATCTGGTATCGTTTAGGACTCTGTTATGAATCTCTTCAAAAATACAGTCAAGCTAGGGATTTTTATTATAAAGCATTGGAAATAAATGCCCTTAATGGAGAGGTTTATTATCACATTGGTAACTGTTTTGTAGAAGAGCAGCAGCTAGATAAAGCGATAGAAGCTTATCTTCAAGCTTGTAATAGTAATAAAAAAAATGCTGAATTTCGATTGACGTTAGCGGATACTTATGATGCGAATGGCAATAGTGAAGCTGCCGCAGAATATTACCAACAAGCCATAGAATTATCACCAGAGGATACCTTAGTTTGGATTCATTACATTGAATTTTTGATTGATGAAGAATCCTACGAAATGGCTTTAGAATTGCTTCAAGAAGCTCGAAAACATACAGAAGATTTATTACTAGATTGTGTCCATGCCGCTATATTGTTGGAATCTGGAAGCAGAAAGGAGGGTTTTGTGATACTAGGCAATATTTTGGCGGAAGATGCTGGGATGAGCGAACAACTTTTTGAGATTGCTCCTTTATTGGAAGGAGATGAAGAATTGCAACAATTTATCAAGAGTTATCGATAATAAAAAAGTATTGCTTCTTGGATTAGTTGAAATAGGAATTTTCCTTAATAGTAGGGGAGAATTCCTATTTTTATATGGATTAGTGTGGTTACAGAGGCAGATATTGTTCCGCCAAATTTTACACTTTAGCAGTTAGAATTAACCACTCAAGTGTAGTTGGCTACCTTTCAGAAAGTTTACGCTGACAAGACCTATTAAATTACTTATTTTTATGGGTATCAATGTCAAAAGTATTAGTCTACTAATCTAAATGATACTTGCTTTTTTAGTGAAAAGAGAGTATATTGTAAGCTATTTTAAATTCAATTATTAATCCAAATATAAAAAATGCATAAAAGTAAAATCACAAAACTGTTTGATTGGAATGCTTATCAAACAGCTGTTACCCAACAGAACGAAAATCCAGACGACAAAACAGCGGCAAAAAAATTGCAGGAGTTGTCAAAAGAATTGAAACAATTCAGAGCTAAAGTATCCAAAGATCTCAAGCTAGGCTTAACGGCATTACAAGAAGATCTGGCTCAAAATGGTAAAAAAGGAAGTTTGCCCTACTCTTTACATTTAGATTATTTTGCTGCTGATGGTGGAGGGAGCTTATTGATACTAGGCAAACAGACTGACCTTAAGAAAGAATTCAAGGCTGCTTGGGCAACGAAAGAAAAAGTGAATATTTCTCTGGGAGTAGTTAGTTTGGATAACAATGACATCTTGCGTTTTGAACCAGCCAAAAATGGGATGAAAGTTAAAGCAAAGCCTATTGTAAATGCACTCAAACAAGATCCCATCAAAAAGAGTAAACCAGGTTTTTGGTCTAAACGTAAAGTCAATAATGTGATCATTGGAGCGGAAGCAGTGGCTTCTGCGACCAAAGGTAAGATTACAGGTGATAGCAGTCTGGTAGACGAAAAAGTAACCTACACAGAAAAAGGAACGAATTCAGAAGTCTATGATATCTTCAAATCTTTTGTCAACAAAGACTATGTGAACAGTAATGGCACTCGTAATGCCGAATATTTTTCGACCACACTACAAAAAGTAGATACTTGGGTACAAGAATTGCAGACAGAATTCAAAGCTAAGAAAGATCCTAAACTGAAAGCAGCCTATGGTAAAATGGGTAAAATGATGTTGGCGTTCAAAAAGCGTGTCCAAAAAGATAGCAACAGCGATAAGGCACAACACATCAATGAAGACAGTGCATTAGCGGCATTTGAGCAAGTATTTGATAGAGAAATGGCACAATACGAAACCGAAACAGATGCCTATCAGAAATCAATACTCAAAGGTAAGCTAGAGCGTGTGCTACTGGAGCTAGACCAAAAAATAAATGGCGATAGCACGCAGACAGCAGCCATTGCTCTGAAGGAGCAGCTAGAAAATCGTCTGGCTAATGTTAGCCAAGGCAATGTAGATCCTTCTATACAAGCTCAGATAGATGAACTGCTAGCAGACATAGCGGACTTAGTCGCTCAGTTCAATGGATAAATCCAATCACAACAAAATTAGAAAAATATGCGATTATACATTGTCCTACTCCTACTGCCCTTCATGGGGAGTAGCAATCTATGGTCCACCCAAAATAAATCAAAAATGACAGATAATCAAAAAGCAATATATACAGCGTTGCAAACCAAAAAGCAAGAGCTCGACCAACTCCTACAAGCTAATAATATTACCATCAAAACCCTAACGGCTGAACAACAAGCGACCTTAGCTAGTCTAGAGACTATCATGAAAATGGAGGATGCTCCGCAGGATATAGAGGAACCAACATTTTCAGACGCTGTTCTGCAATGGAAAACAAATTTGAAAGGAGAGTTAGAGAAATTAAAAAACAAGTATAAAGATGTAGCTATAGATTGTGAAAAATTTGCAACTAATATAAGCGAAAATGCAAGCAGTGTACCAATAAATAAAGCACTGTATGAAGAATGGGAAGCAGTAGTAAGAAATCTTCAAACAGAAGTTAAAACAGGGGCAACGGTTTTTGATGCTATTATTAATAGTAGTGAGCCAACTTGGGTAATGGCTAGTAATTCAAAAAAATTGGCTGATCACTATAAGAAGAATAAAAGAAAATTCTATCAGAAATACGATGCAAGTGCAATAGAATTTAAAGATAAAGTATTGCCACAAATAAGTTTATTTGAGGCTGCACTTGATGCTAGTACCGATAAAAAAGATAAGAATCATCCAGATAATATAGAAAAACAGAGGAAAGCAGAAGAAGCAGAGGAAGAGCAGGCGGAAACATTAAAGGGCGAATATCTAACATTTGTGGATAACTACACAAGGACATTTGCTAGGGATGTGAATTTGGTTAAACTTGGAAATCCAGAGGCATTACCAGATACAGTGATTATTGATGTTAAGAAATTGTTTGAGAAATTGAATGCTGCGGTAATACAAGATAAGAATGCAGGCAATACTCCAGTGAGTAAGGATTTTTATAAGTACATGGAGTCGAAATTGAAGACAAGAAGTTATCATACACTAGAAGAGGTTAAATCTGTCACGAACACATGGATAAGAGATGCAAGTGCTGCAAGTAGCTGGTCTGATGCACAATTTGAAGTTTGGAAGGAGAAAAAAACAGGTTTCCCAAATACGGCATTGGTAGCAGAATCTATTAATGATGCTTATGTGAATATCAATGTGGATACTATTGTGGCTAATTTGACTAAGTGGACAGGAGGAGTTAAGGATGCTTTTGTGCTACCAAAAAACTATACGATCAGTAAAGAGAAGGCAAAAGGGAATTTTACAGAGCTATTTGACGAATCTTCCAATAGTGGTATTTCGACACTCTTCATTTATAAGGACATAATGGATAAGTACCTGAATCAAATGGGAGGGACGGCTAAAGTTGAACACCTAAAAAATGAAGTTTGGGAAAAAACAACCTTGAATGTGATTAAAGAAGAAATGATTGCCAAATTATTTCAAGATAAATGGCTACCAGAAAAAGGGCCCTATGCTATTAAATCCTTTAATAATGAGCTGGATAGTATTCTACCATCTACAGCAGAAATTCAACAAGCATTATTGAAAAGTATTCATAGAGTGAAGGGCGAAAGGCTAGATATGGAAGAAGCTCCTGCGAATGATGGGTTGCAGCCATTAATTTTCCTAAGAGATACAATAGGACACCAGACAGTTTCAAAGCGACTATTAATTAAATTAAAATATGAAAATTACCCAATAGTAAAAGATGGAAAAGTAGAAGATGTTATTTGTGCTGTTCCTACTAGTGTCAAATTACTAGCAGACAGTTCCGAACCATCTAAGCTATCTGTACAGCTTGTTGATTCTGTTATAAAACGGACAAAGAGTTATAAAACGGGAGGTAGCTATACGGTGATTCGTCTGAAATTTATGGCAGTTAAGGATGTGGAAAAATTATTTAATAGTATTGATACGGAAGCTTTAAAAATTAAGGGTTTTGATATTATGCATACATTAAAAAAGTTTTCAGTGAGCCTAAGTGCAGAGATGGGTAAGAAGACAGTATCTAAAAATGGTGGTGTAAAGGCATCTGCTAGTACAGGGAGCTTTAGTATTAGTGATTTTATTTATGAATCTACCAATGTAGATTACTTTGATGTAGAAGTGAAAATACAGTCAGTTGTAGAGGTTACTAAAGGTAGTTCTAAGGGGATTAAATTAAATGCTTTTATAAATGCAGATGGTGAGCCAAATTGGACCGCAAAATTTGAGAAGGACGTAGAGATGCTGTCAACTCGTTATAATCCGAAATATAATTACAAATAAAATACCCGTCCCCTAGCTCCATCAAGCTAGGGGGCTTTTTTATTTTGGGGAGAGTAGAGAAAATAACTTCAATAGCAGCATTTTTTCAATTTCTAGCCCAAATATTATCCACTTTCCTCAAAGAACGGTATCTTAGATAAGCAAAAAATGAGGTGTGGGTATTTTGTGTAGAAGAGAATATACTGGCACACTTCTTGAAAATAAGAGCATGACACTCCATTATTATTTCATCGAAGTTTTTTAAAGAGTCCTGATGAAATGATTGGTAAGTAATTGGAAACCAAGACGATGCTGCTTTTTAATTTGGTAGCTTTAGCTACCTTGTTCAAAAGAGCAGAAATATTGGGCTTTCAATAGCTTGACAAGCAATCATTGAGGAGTATTTAAACAACTTCTAAATCTAAAAGACATAAAAAGATGACAACACAAGAATTTCAACTAAAAAAAATGGGCATGGCTATCAAAGCGATGTTCGGTTTAGCGGCTATTATAGCTTCTTTTGCACTCCTCATTCAGTCGACTACACCAGCGGTAGCAGACGCACCAGAGACCACTTATGAGGCGGGGAGATATCAGATGAGTTTATCTTCTTTTTCAGATACAGATAATGATCAATATTATCAAGTACTTGTGTGGGATACTTTTACAGGCAGATCTAAATTTTATTTTGCAGCTGGTAGTACTGGTTTTAGAAGTGTGTCTAGCCACCAAATACCCTCATCACCTTTATAGAAAAAGAGAAGAAAAAGATATAAAAGTGAAAAACCCTTTGGAAAGTCCAAAGGGTTTTTTATTTTTATATGTCAAAAACCAAAATAAATAAACTAAAAATAAATGATATTATGTTAGGTGCTTTACTAAATGGAGGAGCTTCCGATGCCAATATGGAACGTTTGGTCATCTGTTCCCACGAAATGGTAGACTGTAGTGATAAAGTCGATATTACCACCAACTCAGATAAAACATTTCATGTGCAGATGAATCCGAAGGAGGTGAAGTATGAGTTTGGAGTAAGGGATGCAAAGAAAGAGAGTGACAGTGATACATCTAAAGGAATACAGGGTGCTACAGGGATGTCTGCTCCACCTACTGGATTTGATGGCTACTCTGAAACGAACATGGTCTTTAATTTCCAAGCAGATGCGACGGGTATTATCCCTATACCAGATAAGATTAAGGGGGAATTTTCTAAAGGCGGGAAGCCTTCCATTAGACCACACTTAGAAAAATTACAAGATGTTGTTTATGCTTATAAGGCTGAATCACATGGACCACCTTATTTGTCATTAACTTGGGGGAAAGTATTTCCTGCTAGTAATACAGGAGAGACGAGTTCTGCTGTATTTAAGGCGACATTAGAAAAATGCGAAGTGAAAATATTGTTGTTTAGTTTATCTGGAGAGCCTGTACGTGCAGATATTACCTTGACATTGAAATCATTAGTCGCACCAGATGCTAGACCTCTAGGTAATTCACCTGATATCACGCATAATGTTGATATTCAATATGGGGCTAAAATGACAACAATCTGTAAAGGAATTTATGGTCGCTATGATAGCAAAATCTGTGCTGCAATTGCCGACTACAATGGATTAGTGAATTGTGATTTGCAGACACATGCGGGCAAAAAACTAGTATTTCCATCGATTCACTTGTTAGACGACGAATATCTAGAAGAGTGGGATAAGCTAGAGAAGGATCAGAAAAAAGCAGAGAAAGGCAAGGTAAAGACACATTATGAGCGTAAGGTAGAGTTAATTGGGCAGAAAAGGGCAGATCAGTACTTCAAGACTATGGAGTTAGATAAGGATGAACCTTACGAGGAGTGGCGTGCTCGACGTAATAGAAATAAAGGCTATGAAGCATAATGGTTAATAGTATTGTATTTTACCAGTGATTAGAACAATTGCATAAAAAAGACCAACTATGGCAGATAATAAAACTAATAAATCGTTCTTAGGATCAGGATGGAGTTTTCCACCTCGATTCGCTAGAACAGCAGAAGGACTAGAACTTTCTCATGATGACCAAGATATTGCAGAATCTATTTTTATTCTGTTGTCTACACAACCAGGAGAGCGAGTCATGAATCCTGCTTATGGCTGTGATTTGCAGAGTCAAATGTTTAAGAATATTAATAATTCGACAAAGGCAACGATTGAAGATATCATTACAACGGCTATTTTGTACCATGAGCCAAGAGTAAATGTGATTGATATTGAGATTGATGTCGTAGATTCACTCAAAGGACATTTAAATATTAATATTATATATGAGATCAAAGGAGAAAACTCTCGTAAAAATATGGTTTATCCATTCTATTTGAGTGAAGGATCTGATATCTAAGACTTAGCAGTCGCTTACAAAAAGTGATTCCATCAAAAATAATAACCTCTATGGAATGAGGGAGAGTCTAAGCTCTAAATACTTCCAATAAAACAACTAAAAATGAAACAAAACGAAAACACAAGCATGCTCCACTGGAATGGAACATCTCAAAAGGAACGCCTGCTGCATGCCCTAGAGCCAGACTCTATCAAGGTAGACGAACGGTCGGTCTCTGATATGTTGGCTTTCGGAGCCAAGTATGCAGAGTTGGTCAAGTTTTTTGACCAAACGAATAGCCCTGTAGGAGATTGGTCTGATTTTTTCAAAAATGACTTGAGTGTCTTTTTGGCGACTATCGTATCTACTGACTTGAGCAAGATTGAGCGTCAGCACAACAAACTCATCATGCTACTAGACAATTCGCCTCGTGCGGAAGAAAAACTAGAAGCATTGGAAGGATTGATGCTTCAGATTTTGGAGTTGGCGAAGCAAATCAATGACTGGTATGTACATGCTTTGGAGATGGATAAGCTGGATATTTATCATTCTTCGGAGTTGGAAACAGAACTGGAGGAGTCTATTAAGCAACAGCTAGCACACTACTTGACGGATTTGTTAGCCTATCAGGAAGATTTGGGTTTTGTATTTCCTGAAAAATTCAGCGAACATCAAATAAAAGATAATTTCCATGCGATTTGGTTCCGTGAGCACAAACGTATCGGAGAGAAGAGTATTGATATCAATGATAGCCAAGTAGCGGACAAAATCAAGGACTATACTAAAAAAATACGCGTACAGTTCCGTACGTTTTATAGTGTAACTTCTTATGTCGTCCAGATTTCTTCTGATTTGTTTGAAGATTCATTAGTACTGAAATCTGATCACAAACCAGATGTAGCTTTATTTATTTCGTTCTTGCAGATATTCAAAAAACTACAAGAAGAGGCCAATACAGCTACTACCAAGCATTTAGATTTTTATTATTTCAATGTACTAAAGCAACGCCAAAGAGGACTGGTTCCAGATCAAGCCAATATCTATTTTGATATGGCGAAGCACATCGATAATCACTATCTAGAGCAAGGTACTTTACTCACAGCAGGTAAAGACGAAACGGGCAAAGAGCAGCTTTATGTTACTAATCGCCCCATTGAGCTAAACCGTGCCAAAGTAGGAGCTTTGAAAACAGTTTTTGTTGCCAAAAATACTAAAATTGGTATTGGTAGTTCTTACAAAGTGATTACCAATTTGTATTCTTCAGATGTGGCCAACTCGTTGGATGGCAAAGGTGGTCGTTTTATCAATGATGAAGAAAATTGGCCTACATTTGGACACGATATATTAGAGTTGCCGAAGAGTAGTCAGCAGATGCAATTTGCTGATTTAGGTTGGGCAATATCAGCACCTATTTTGGCATTAGAAGAAGGACATCGTGTCGTAAATATGCGATTTAAATTTGATCCTACTTCGATGTATACACTCAATTTGCTAATTAAGGATATTAGTAAAAATGAAAATATATCAAGAGAAGATGCATTCTCTAAGATATTCAAGAATAGTTTAGAAGTACATTTTTCTACTACAGAAGGATGGACGGAAGCTTATACGGCAGAGGTGTTGCCTCCAGTAGAGTGGGGTAAACCAGAAATTACGATCGTCGCTTCGCTTCGCAATACGGCACCTGCTGTAGTTGGTTATAATGCAACTACAATGGGAACAGGGTTTGATACCGAATTTCCTATTGTAAAAATTCTACAACGTTCAGAAGGAGCCTTTTATACTTATTCTTTCTTGAAAGACTTAGAATTGAAGACGGTTAATTTGGATGTGAATGTAACGGGGATGAAACGTCTAAATGTATCTAGTAATTTAGGTGGATTGGATGCTTCTGTACCTTTTCAGCCTTTTGGACCTATTCCAGAAGTGGGATCTTTCATGATGGTCGGAAAAGAAGAACTTTTCCGTAAAGAATTAACGGATGTAAGATTCAATATTGAATGGCATAATTTGCCAGATGACAAGAAAGGATTACGTGGCTACTACAAGGAGTATGGACTAGGGATCAAAAATGAAGATTACCGTGTGAAAATGACGGCACTGACAGGTGGTTATTTTTACCCTACAGATGATGGTAATCCATTAGAATACCCTTTGTTTGAGAAACACCCTGATAACTCACTCAATATTAATCATAAGCGTAATATTGGAAATATTGATTTGGATGCGTTGAATATCAAGCCAGATCAAAACTTCACGATGCCTGCTGTGTATAATAATGAGACTCAAGCAGGTTTCTTCAAGTTCGAATTTGCAGGACCAAAAGTAGCCTTTGCACATAAAGAATATGCGAGTATTTATGCAAAAGCAGTTGCTCATAACACTGACCCTAACAAGAAAGGACCTGAAAAGCCATTGCCTAATCAGCCGTATACGCCAATGATCAGAACCCTGACCATGGATTATTCTGCTACTGCTGAAATTGCAGTATTGTCATTAGGCAAAATGAATAAAGGAAAAGATACAAAAGAACAATTGTATCATATTCACCCATTTGGTAATCTACGTACCTTCTATCACGGGCGTTCTACTAATTTGTCTTTATTGCCAAATTATGAAGATGATGCTTATCTATATATTGGATTAGAAAATTTCCGTCCACCAAGTCCCCTTTCTATTTATTTCGAATTGAAAGAAAATATGAACTTGTTTACGGATGCAGAGGCGAAGAAGGGCAAGCCAGAAGTGTTCTGGTCGTATATGGTCAATAACGAATGGCGTACGTTCTCTCAGAATCAGATTTTGTCTGATACGACTAATGGGTTCAATAATTCAGGGATTATTGAGCTAGAAGTACCTAGGGATTTGAATAACGATAACAATGTACTACAAGGTGATATGCATTGGTTGTGTGTGACGGTGAGAGGTGCCGCTCAGAATATGCCACGTACACTGAAGGTAGCTACACAGGCGGTTAGTGTGACTTGGGTAGATAATGGAACAGGAGAAGAACATCTCCAAAAACCATTGGAAGCACATCGGATTCAAAAACTAGCGTCCTCTATTTCGCAAATACGTAAAGTACATCAGCCGTTTCCTTCGTTTGGAGGACGAGTAGGAGAAGATAAATTAGCATTCTATACACGTATCAGCGAGCGTTTGAGACATAAAAACAGAGCCGTATCTGCTTGGGATTATGAGCGTTTGGTATTAGAGCGTTTCAATAATATTCATCAAGTGAAGTGTATTACTCACTTGGGGCACGAGCAACATGTACCAGCAGGAAAAGTAGTCTTGGTAGTTGTTCCTAAGTTAGATAGCAAAATCAAAGGATACCATTTGCCGATGGTGAATCATACAGTTTTGATGCAAATCAAGGAATATTTGCAGTCATTGGCTTCACCATTTGTCAATATAGAGGTACGTAACCCAATTTACGAACGAGTTAAAATTACTGCGGGGGTACGTTTCGAAAAAGGAAAAAACAATGGTACATTCTTGAAAAAATTGAACCAAGACATTATCAAGTTTATGTGTCCTTGGATGGTAGGCGAAGAACGTGAACTAGAACTCGGGGGCTCATTGGTCAAAGATACCGTCTTAAGTCATATAGAGAAAAAAGATTATGTTGACTTTGTGACCAAATTCTCTGTGGTACAGGTGTTCCCTGAGGAACATGGATTTGATGTAGACGATACGGCGGTACATTCGACGAATTCTCCTCTAATTACCGCCACAACACCTTGGTCAATTTTGATTCCATTTGAAATGAATCCACTCTACTTCTTAGAGGATGATACATTCCAGATGGCAGATAAAGCATCTATTAGTTCGATGATTATAGATGGTGACTTTGTTATGACAGAGGAAAAAGAGCGTGATTTTGACGACTTTTTGACTACTAAACGTAGAAAAAGAGATATTGAAGATGACGAAGAATAAACATTTATTCTCATAGCTATACGAATGGTCTAGAAGTAGTACAAATCAGTACTGTTTTTAGACCATTTTTTGTAAATATCAGTTGGATTGCATCAGGATACTAAGGTGTTTTTGGAGCAACTTACATTGGAGTAATAAAAAACAGTTTAGCTACCAATAAAAAAATAACGAAAATTGTTTATATTTAAGCTAAAGAAGGGCACTCTTCTAGAGTAGACCTATGATACTATATGCCTCTAAAAATATCAAAGATACTATGACTTTATTAACTAGAACAACCCTTAAGAACCTATTTAAAAGAGGTTCTGTGCCTTCAGAAGTGAATTTTTCGGATTTGATTGATTCTACAGTCAATAAAGTAGATGATGGATTTGCCCAAAGCCAAGAACATGGATTGATGTTGGCTCCACAAGGGAAGAATCGTAAGATGTTAAGTTTCTTTGAGTCGATTCGTGATCCTAATTCTAGTTTTAGTCTGTCATTGAATCCTGATAGAAGTACCAAAGGAGTAAGCTTGGATGATAGTGAGAATAATTCTATACTTTTTCTGAAAGATGATGGAAATGTAGGTTTAGGAACCACCAATCCTAGATTCAAACTAGAAGTAGCTGGTATGGCTGGTATGGCTGGTCGTGTGGGAACTTATGCTTCTGGTCAGGTCAAAGCGAATGGAGAATGGCAAACGATTCTTTCTAATCTGGAAGGGTTGACAGCTTTTGAGATTGTGGCTCAGGCGGCAGGTCCAGAAAATAGAGGGAAATATGCAATGACCTATGCGATTGCTTTGTGTAATTATGGCAATGGAAAAATACAGCAAGTCAAATCAACTTATTCTAGAATTTTGGGACCATTATTTCATCGTATTTCTTTCCGTTGGATGGGCGATGAGTATGGGTACAAATTGCAAGTGAAAACTACACAAAACTATGGTTTCCAAGATGAAAAAGGAGCCAAAGCTTGTCAAATAAAATATTATATCTCTAAACTATGGGATGAGGACATGCATAAAGCAGTTTCTAAGAGTAGTAGAGATTAAATCTTAAACATGCTCTTATTACTTATTCTGAGTAAATATATCAAAATCTCCTTTTTGTCTAGTACAGAAAGGAGATTTTTTATCTTTGTAAGAGTTGCTTATTTATTATAACAATAAAAAAATAGAATCATGAAAAAGAGCTTACTATTGGTAGTAGCATTTTGGTGTATTTCAGTCTCTGCTTGGGCAGTAGAAGGAATGTGGATACCATCATTAATAGATATGTTTCATTCGGATATGGAAACTTATGGTCTGAAATTGAAGCCAGAGGAAATTTATTCGACCAATCAATCTAGTCTGAAAGATGCTATTGTACAATTTAATGGAGGTTGTACGGCTGAAATTGTATCGGACAAAGGATTGTTGTTGACGAATCATCACTGTGGATTTGATGCGATTCAGAAACAGTCTTCATTAGAGAATGATTATCTCAAAAATGGTTTTTGGGCAAAAGATCAAGCGAGTGAATTGGCTTGCCCTTGGTTGAGAGTAACTTTTGTCAAAGAAATTATAGATGTGACTAAGGAAGTAACAGCAGGTGTAGACATGACTGGAGATAAGACGACCCAGATGAAAGCAATCCGAGCGAATATTGGTAAACTGGAAGCAAGTCGAAATGTAGGTAATATCAAGGCGAAGATTAAGCCATTCAATAAAGGAAACCAGTATTATATGTTGGTGACCGAGGACTATAACGACATTCGTTTAGTAGGAGCACCTCCCTCTGCTATTGGTAAATATGGGGGAGATACGGATAACTGGGTGTGGCCTAGACATACAGGAGATTTTGCTGTATTTCGTATTTATGCGAATAGTAACAATGAATCAGCGAAGTATGACAAGTCGAATGTAGTGTATAAGCCAAAACACTTTTTGCCAATCAGTATGAAAGACAAAAAAGAAGGTGATTTTACGATGGTGTATGGTTTTCCAGGAACAACTGACCAGCATTACAGCACGAATAAGTTGGATTTCTACATGAAAAAAGAACGACCTGCTCGCATCAAAATGCGTCAAACTAGTTTGGATATCATTAAGCCAGCTATGAATAATAGCGACCAAATTCGTATTCAATACGCCTCAAAACAAGCTAGAATAGCCAATGCTTGGAAAAAATGGATTGGACAACTAGGAGGACTGAGAGAACTGAATGCATTGGATAAAAAAGCAGCATGGGAAGCAAAGTATGTTAAACAATCTAAACTAAAGCCTGAGTGGGCAAAGTATGGTCAGGTGATTAAAGAATTAAATGATCTTCAAGCTGCGAACGAAAAATATGAATTTGCAAGAGCATTGTTTATTGAGTATTTCTTTGTTGGACCTGAATTCTTGCGTTTTGCATACAACTTTGATGAATTGGCTAATAATTACGAGGAGTTAGAGAAAGAAGGCAAAGTAACTGAATTGGCAGAAGCACTACAACGTACAGCTGATGGATTTTACAAAAACTATAATCACGAAGTAGATTATGATATATACAAAGCATTGACACCTTTGTACATTGAGTATATTGACAATGGATTGTTACCAAAGGATTTTGCCGCTAATTGGGCAAAAACAGGAGAAAAAATCTTTGATTGTTCGATTATTATGAATCCTGCCAAACTCAAAGCATTGTTATCTAAGCCGAATAAAGGAATGGCTAAAAAACTACAGAAGGATCCTGCATTGAAGTTAGCAGCAGCTTTGTATGAATCTTATAGTGTCAATATTAGGGAAGGTTACAGTAATTTCTCTAGAGCAGAGCAGGGCTTGATGACTACTTATGTTGGTGGAGTTTTAGAAATGTTTCCAGAAAAGAAAACTTGGGCAGATGCAAACTCTACTATGCGTATTGCTTATGGTCGACTAGAAGGATCGGCACCTGTAGATGGAATGAAATATGAGCATTATACCACCATAGACGGTATTATGCAGAAGTATAATCCAGGAAATCCAGATTTTGAATTAACGGATCGTTTCTTGAAATTGTATAAAGAAGGCGATTTTGGACCTTATACACAAGATGGAGAGTTGTGGGTTTGTTTTACAGCGTCTAATCATACGACTGGAGGAAACTCAGGAAGCCCTGTCATTGATGCAGAGGGACGATTGATGGGAATCAATTTTGATAGAAGCTGGGAGAGTACCATGAGTGACTTTATGTTTGATTCTTCTCGTTGTCGCAATATTGCAGTAGATATTCGTTATGTCCTTTGGGTAATTGACAAATATGGAGAAGCAGGGTATTTGGTAGAGGAAATGAAGTTGGAGAAATAGGCTCTACAAAAAGAACAGAAGAGATACTCTAAGAGATCTCTTCTGTTTTCTATTATTCTTCTTTATTTTCGACCTCTTCTCCATCTATATAGATTTTAGCTTTGTAGTAGGCGGCAGCTTGGTATAGTATAGCTTGGTGCAATGGGTACAATGTTATTCTTGCTCTGTTAGCTCCTCCTCCAATTTCAAAAATAAACTTTCCGTTGTGGAGGGTATTGTAATGCACTTCCATTGGTAGATTGGTGTCAAAGGAGAGTACCTCCTCTTTTTTCCAGCGATGATGGATGATTATTTGGTCAGGTAAGAACGAAAATTGCTCGTCAGTAAATCCTGTCCAGAGCAAACGAAAGAAATAGTCGTGTCTAATCACATAACGAAAAGAATAAATACTTAGGGTTGATAGAATAAATAGCTGTAGGACATTCCAAAGGAATCCATCGAAGGTAGACATATTCAAAATCGCCTCCAAATTGGGAATAGAAATAACGATACCATGCAGAACGACTGTAAGAAGTAGGAGCAGGCTACTAGTGTATAGAAATAGCATGACAGGGTTGTACCGTAATTTTGCATGATTGGGATACTGTACCCAGTCCAGTACTAGTGGCTCGCCAATCAGGATATAGCTAATCATCTCTATATCATGATATTTGGCGATAGCATCTACTGCACTAAAATTAAACACCATACTTCTGCGTACAATAGGATCTAGCTGTCCATTATTGCCTACGCCCCATACACTGGTCCAAGAAGTGCCAAATATTTCATAATAATAGACTAGAATCGTATCGTAATTGAAATCAAAGACCTCATCTACTTTGTTTGGGGCTTTATGTCTAAGCGTCACTAATTTGGATAAAAATACAATATCTCTATAGGAGATTTTTCTATGTTGGGCTAGTCGTCCACTAATCATACCAGGGGTGAAAACATGGAGGCAGAGGACTATTAGCGTCATAAAAACCTGAGCGGTGGGGTCTGTAAAGTGTATGAGAGCAATGAAAGTCCAAACACCTACCCATACTAGACTACATCCACTAGTTAGCCCCGCTTCAATGGGGCCTTCTGTGACTAATGTATAGGCTCCTTCTTCGGTTTCTAATTGCCCTTCTTCTAATAAATTATTCTTATCGCTCATGATAGTTTGGGGACTCTAATCTATAAATCCTGCATACTTCTCCATGTAGCTGCCTATGGCTATAAAATAATCTTCCCAAGTATTGGCCTCCACAGAGTCTAGCCATTCGATAAAAGCAATCGTATAGGTTGCTATTTCATAGAAAGTCAATAGCACATTGACTCCTGGTGCCAATCGAGCAAATGGTTTGGCATATTTGAAAAGTTTGGTTAGTTTTGAAAGTTGGCCCACTACACCTTTGGCTGCTTTTTCTGCTTTTTCTTCTATTATTTTCTTGACCGCCTTCCTGCTTTTTTCGGTCATCTCATCTAGGTAATTCTGTATTTTACCTACCTTATCTTTTATAGCTTGTGCCGCTTTTTTTGTTTTTTGTTTGTTCTGTTGTTTTAGACCATCAGTGACCTCGTCAAAATGTGCTGTCATTTCGTCGCTCGCCTTCAGTGCTTTATCTTTTAGAGCCTTGTCTTTTTTTAGTAGATCTTCAGCGTCTACACTAGATTTTGGTTTGGGTTTAGGTTTGTTCTTACCCATTTCTATTCGAGCAAGCTCTGCCCAGTCTACTACCAGATCCCAGCCACCACTGACTGCCAGATCACAAAGACTACTATTGAGGATAGTTCCATTCAGTCCTTTGTCCAATAATCCCATTGTGCGTAGTATTTTACCGATATCTACTTTTATACTCATTCGGAGAGCACATCCAGAAGGCATATTCCCTAGGTTTCCTTTCTTAATTTCTTCCATAGCTGCCGACCAGCTGGTCTTACCCATGTCTAGTTTGAGCGTGATGGTCAAAAAATCGAAGGTAAGTGTACCACCTACAGAACCTGCTGTAGTAGATCCTTTGCTAAATAAGGGGTTATCTTTACTAAAAATATCTTTAATATTGGTTGAAATAGTATTTCGTATTCCTTGAGAGAATACAGAGACATATTCTGTCCAGACTTTATGTTGAGCACTTGCCAGAACAGGTTTAGTGAAACCTAGTTTTCCACTGAGTTGTATTTTTCCATTTTCAAGAGAAAGAAAACTATCTTTGAAGCCTCTTAAAGCAAATTCTGAGAGGTCAATCTTCAACTGAGTTTTGGCATTATCAGTAGCATCAGCTGCTAACAACCAAGTTTTTTTATTTTTTAGCTTTTTTTCAAAATTGCTACTAATTCGTTGACTAGAAGCTACCCAGTTATTTTGGTTTAGTTGAGTAATTTCTATGAGTAGTGCCGCTTTTTCTGCTTCTTGATAAGCAATAGCTAATAGATCTAAATCATTGATAGTCTGTCCGAATATTTTCTGCCATTTACCTTTCATCCGACTAGGCATGGCTATAGCAGTAGCATCTACTACATTGGATTGGTAATGCTTCCCAAGAGTAGAAACAGTTTCCCATACACTTTGACGGATAATTTTTTTACCTGAACTTATCCATTTTTGGAGTGATTGATGAAGGGCATTACGTAGTGTTGGGCTCACTGTAGCGGCATCTATAATTTGCTTCAGATCATCTGACCCATCTACTGTTGCATTAATATCTCTGGTCATTCTGTCTCCAAATCCTTTCTCTTGGGCGAGTTGAAATAGTTCTGTAGTTATTTTCTGAAAACCAGCTAGTTTTTTCTGTTGTTCGGGAGTGATTTGTTGTCCACTATTTTGTATGCGCTGCATACCTTCTAAAAACTCTTGATAGAGTGAAATTATTTTATCTTCGTTCATTATTGGGGCTGTTATTGTTTTTTTAGGGAATCAATTATTTCTAATGCTTGTACTTGTAGCTGATCTAAACGTGTAAATTCTTGTTCAATTTCTTTTAGAGAAAGTTGTATCGCTTTGTTTTGCTCTTCTTCTGAAGCTGCATTATTGAGGACAATATCTGTTTTGTTAGTTGCCATAAGTGCTTTTTTGACTTTGGCTAAAATACGTTTTAGACGAGGTAAATCTTCTTGTGCTTTTTCGACTATTGATTGATATTTTGCTCTTTTTTTGAGCGGAATTTCTTCTATTTTGTCAATCAGGCTCATGGTGGCAGCTAAAGAGCGTTTCGCAATAGAAAGATGTATGGGAGTATACTGCTGGTCAAGTATATTTTTATCTTTTATCAAAGGAATGACCTGTACATTCAGTTGTTGGCGGGTTATTTGGTAAGTTTTGATTACGTTTTTGATAGAGATTTGGTCATTATCTGTATCTGTAGTTTTTTCTAGTGCTCTGACTCCAATATCAATCTTATCCAGTTCTTGGCTCAGTTGTGGGAGTTCTCCTTTGTGAAATTGAGAATCTACACCTAATTTTGCCCACAGTTTTTTACCACCTTTTTTGATCTTATCAGGTTTTGCTTTTCCTGCATTGATAGCAATATGCATAGTAACTCCATTGGCTGTCTTTTCAAATAGGCATTGTCCTTTAGCAAAGTTTTTTTCTGCTTTATTTTTTTTGAAAAACTGAGCCAAACTACCTGTATAATTACCCAACAAAATCAATGCAGCTTCTTTATTGTCTGCAAAAGTGTGTTGGGAACAGATGACGGCATCAATTGTTCCGAATTTAGCGGCACGAGCGATCTCTTTTTTGAGAAATTTGGCGTATTCCTCGAATTTCATGGTCAGAATTTCTTCTATTTCTTTTTTGTGTTTAAATGCCATTAGAATTTAATTTTGAATGATTGGAATAATTATAAGAGACTAATATACCTTTTTGGGGATGAAAAATAAAATATTATTTGTAATAATAGAGGAGCAATTAACAACAATAGGAGCTGTCCCAATTTTCAAGGGCAGCTCCTATTTTTATAATAATGTTTAAGTAGTCACGCAAATGTTTCCGCAGTAAAAAAAGTTTACTTTTGGTATTTTGTTCGTTGAAAAGCCTCGCTTTAGCCCGCTAAAGCTACATTTTTCGCCTCTAAACTACTCAAAAGTATTCCTTTTTTCA
>CAYOJF010000010.1:0-50192 GCA_964404215.1 uncultured Aureispira sp.
GAGGTAAGTAGCTTACTCTGAAGTTGGAAAAATGTCCTTTAAATGAAAAAACAATCCAAAATAATTGAAAAAAAATATCAACAAGCTCAGGAATGCCCCATCACTCTATTCATGAATCAAATTGGAGGAAAATGGAAACCTGTTATCATCTGGCTTCTATTTTTGAATAAGGTCATGCGATTCAACGAGCTAGATAAAGCCATTGATGGTATCAGTCAAAAAATGTTATCGAAACAATTGAAAGATTTAGAGAAAATAGATATTATTCAACGAACAGTTTATCCTGTTATTCCTCCTAAAGTGGAATATCAATTGACTGCAAAAGGTAAATCACTAAAAGAAAGCTTAACGCTTATTATGGAATGGAGTAAGCAACACTTAAAGTAATTTAGTACCTAGTTGAGGAGCGATTCCTAGTCTTTTTTACGCTTTCAATCATAACGATTCGTTTATAAAAAACGGTAGACATATATCTCTATTTCTATCGCTATGGAACCAACAGAACAATCATATCGTTTCCCAATGATATATTCTCTCATTTTATTAAAAATAATACCCCAATGAAAAATTTAATTATCACACTATGCTTTGCTTTATTTTGGACAAGTCATGTGCTTAGTCAAAATGAAGATACACTATCATCAATGAGACAACTTACTAAAGAGCTTATAAATGTCTCAGGACAAGAACAAGCTTATTATGATGCTGTTGATACAATATTTGAAGTGGAACGTAAATTTATTTCCATGATATTTGGTGAACCTTATTTTGATACATTGTTGGTAAATACAAAAAAAAATGCTCTCGACTTGATAATACAAAAGCAAATAAAGATTTATTCAAAACATCTTACTATAAAAGAATTAGCTGCTTTTGTCAAATTTTATCAAACACCTGAGGGTTACTCAGCAATCAAAAAAATGTCTTTTTGTGCTGATGAGATAATGTTAGCCAATGAACTATTAATAAAAAAAATAGCTGAAGATATTATTAATGATTTGAGACCTAAAAAAAATGAAAAATTCAATCTAGAAATTGAAGAAGACTGCTCTCACTTCAAAAAGGGTAGGTTTTATATGATTGTTGGACCTAATCAACAGAAAATTAGTATCACTAGAAAAGACACTGTACAAACTGAAAATATTGATGGCAAAACCTCAAAATATAAAATAAAGTGGCTTAGAAATAACCGCTATTCCATTCGAAAGTGGAATGACAATGAGGAAAAAGTACTTATTGTCAATATTTATGAAGCTACTGAAAATTCTTATAAATTTATTGCAGCATTTGATGATGACTACTTCATGACAGGCGAGGTTTTTATCGAAAAATAGACTAGGTCAAATTGATTCCTGTATAACAAAAACAGCAGCTTCTCAAGTTATGAGAAACTGCTGTTTTTTGTTATTTATTCTAAAACTAACCTTATTGCTTATTCAAGCTCCAGTCATATTCTTTAAACATTACTTTAGCATTGTCTTTTATTGTAGTCGTACTGTATTTTTGGAAATAAGGAATAATCTTGTCACTTCCTCCAAAGTCTCCAGCATACCAGTTAAAAATTTGAGAAGCATCAATCTTCTTTGCACTCGCTGAATTGTATTTGCTATTATTGATAAATGCTTTTGCCTGAGCGGCATAATAACGCTGGACATTGCTCTCCGTCCAAGCTTTGTTCAATAGAGGTGGGCAAGATGCAGCAGCACAATTGACAGCAAAATGAACACGAGGCTCTTTGAATCGCTTCAATAACATATCTTTTTCAATTTTATTGAGGGTGTAAGACTTACCACCTATTTTGATCGTACGTTTGTCCCAAACCTTTCCTCCATCAATATCCATAACACTCTTAACGGGATACTCTTTCACGATAGTCGAAATAGTAAACGCATTATATAAATTGATCCAATAAGCCATTTCTTTATTTTTAGACCAATTGCTTTGAGGTGGATTTTGTGCTAATAGATCCAAATAAGCTTTCAATTTAGCTTCCTCTTTCTTCAAGCCACTATAGTTAACTCCTCCTGAACTATTGACGTATTTACGCAATAAACCATCAAAAATATCGTGACTCAATACCGCTTTCTCTACAACAGGTGGTGGCGGTGGTGGTGTATTTGATACCGTTGTTTCTTTCACGGCAGCTTTAGTTGTAGAAGGCAATACTTCTTCTGAAACAGATGGTGGTGGTGGTGTGTTGTTAGTAGTACTAGTTACTCTATTTACAGGAGTACTATTTACTCTTTCTGATGTGGCTGGGGTAGTCGAAGTGGCAGGAGTAGTAGATGATGAATTACTGGTCAACTGAGCTTTTACGACAGCAGCTTCGCCTTCTCCTACATTACCATTTAGATCATCCACTATATCTTCTTGAACTGTATTTGGGTCTATTACAGTTTCACCTTCCATTGGCTTTGCTTCCACTGAAGCAGCCTCCGTATTGGTAGTAGCAACTGTAGTAACTGTGTCTTGTGTGACCGATGGCTGTTCACTAGAACAAGACACCATAAAGAAAGCAATAATTAATAAACTGAAAATTAAATTTTTCATAGATTTTGTAGCTTTTATCAAAATTAAAAATTGTTTAGCAAGGGGTTTTGCCTATCTTTATTGGTAAGTGTCCTCAATTTATTACCTTGAAAGGTAATAAATTATATTTCCTTTATTTGCGTAACCATACAAATACTTTTCTAACAAAAAAGTTTATTTACATCTCTTTATTTGTTAGATAATCACCTTCATTTACTAGTCTTAGGGCATATTTAAGAAGTAGCTTTCATCTACAAACACCTGATTATAAATAACTTAAACTTCAAACTCCTTGATATACTATGTGTTTACTTCCCGATACATTTAAACTTTGTAGCTGTGATGCTACTCAGCTATCTCCAGATGAAATTGGTTGGATACTCAAAAGAGTTAATCCCAACAAAAAAATTAATCGGATAATGGGCAAGCCTGCCTTTCGCACGATTCCTCAGGGCATTTCAGATATTCAGGCACATATCGTAGAGCAACTCAATCAACGTAATTGTTTTGATTTCGACTATACTCCTAATACTAATGATAGACTCTCTATACGTACACAAACTGATACGATCACTTGGGTACATTTTCATTATCAATCCTCTAAATGGAAGATTGACGAAAGTACTAAATTTAGTACTTGGCGTCAAAAATCTGAATCTTATAAAAAGGGTCATATCCAGTGCCTAGACTAAAAACAACTATAACTCATCTAAAAAAACAACCCCATCAAACGCTTTTGAGCTAAATGGTAAATCTAATCGAGGAGCCCGTTCATAAGCCTCTACATAGGGATTTAGTTTGACATCAAAACGTGTTGGATAATAATTCATTTGTATGATTGTATTAGCTGCACGTTCCTCTACATTTTGTATTTGCTTTAGTCGCTCTCGTTCGCTAGCTGTTTTGCATCCTGCAATGATTTCAAGTACTTTACTGGTATCATACACCGAAGGTTTATAGTCCGAAATCGACTCCTCTCCATCGAATGGAGTCGGTAAATCTCCTGCTCGCCACAAAGTAGATTTACCCTCATAAGGAAAAGGATCAATTGGTCGTCCATTTAGCCATACATTAAAATGGACATGAGGGATTCCAAACGGAAAAGTCACCACAGCGTCTAATCCACTATACCCTGACAATGCAATTGCTTCCCCCCTTTTTAGTTCTTGCCCTACTTTGACTTGAGCTCTTGCCAAATGGGCATAACAAGTCATTAATCCTTGACCGTGGTCTATGAATATTTTTAGGCCTCCTCTGTTGAATTCCGACAAAATAGCCACTACTCTACCTGCTGCTGCTGTACAGACCTGGCTACCTACTGGAATAGAAAAATCAGTTCCATTATGACTATCATAAGTCAATCTTTTACCTCTAAAATCTTTTACTTGAGTCTTTTTGACTGACCAGCCTGCTTCTATTGGTGTTTGTGTGTGATTGACCAAATTGGACAAAATTACTTTGTTTTTGACATAAGGCTTACCTAACCATAGCTTAGGAGATACAATAGGATGAAACTGCGATAAACTGGATAGCCCAAATTTAGACCCTGGGACATCTTCCTGCCCTGCCAGTGCTATTTTAGCTTGTTTCATTCTGGTTTTGAAGGGAGACAACCCTAGTACTTCTCCAAAAAACTTTAGTCGTTTCATAGCTATGTATTATAATTTAGAATAGATAAAATTGGCAAAGTCTTTTGCCCAAATTTGATAGGTCAATAAAGAGGGGTGTACCCCATCGCTAAAAAAATCTTTTGGATTGCCTGCTATATTCCACCTTTTTTGCCATATATCTAGCTGGATAACTTCTGCATTGTAATGCCAATTAGAGTGATTGTCCGTTAGGGAGATTAGTTCTTTGCCAAAAAGCTCCACCAAATTACCAATAGAAAACTTAATTAAGCGAGTAAAAGCAGGAAATTCTTTAATGGGAGGCATGTTCAGAATTCCAATTGGCGTATCTGGAAAATATTGTTCCAAAATAATTAAGAGCTGTTTCATTTCCTTCCTAAAGTTAGTAGGATTTCCTAACTCAAATGCATTGTTTCCACCTAAACCAATGACAATTAAGTCAGGTTTTTTATCTAAAATCTTAGGAATCAATCGTTTCCTTACTTTTCGAACAGTGTAACCACTTTTGGCAACTACTTCCCAATTGATATTGTATTGTGTCTTTTCGGCTAACTCTTTTGCCAAAGTCCCAACAAATCCATCCTCATGTGTTACGGCACCTACCCCAGCCATAGTACTCTCTCCGATTGCCAAAAGGTTGAAATCTTGATGGGCGTTCGTGATGAATACACGACCAAAAGGAATTTTTGCCTCTGGTAGAGCAGGGATTTTTTTTCTAATTTGTTTACCTTGCCAGTACAGTAAAGGTAGTAAGGGAATCGTAATTATCGCTCCCAGTAGGTATCTACTATTCATTGCTCTTAGTTAGTTACGTCAAACTCTAGTCTTTCCAATTCGTTTCCATTGATCACTAACGCTACTTGATGTAGCCCTGCATGATATTTTCTAGTAGAAATAATCTTGAAGGATTGTCTTCGTTCTACCCTAGTTGCACTATGAGGTGCATATTCCTTTTCACTGATTTTAAATACCTTTCTGGAAAGCGTTCCATTTGCTTTATGATAATAAATAGCATATTCTAATCGAATTTTCAGAGCAATAGTTGCTAAATTTTTTAGCTCGAATTGAAAAACTAAATAATCCCCCACTTCAACTGTAGGCGTATCAATTTGCACATTTTCTACCAAAATTTGGTCAATCGCCCCAAAACCAAATAACTGCATCAAAGATTGATTTCCTGCTTTGAGTAATGTACGACAAGCATGCTTAACGACCCAATCAATCTCTTTTTGGTAGCCATACCAATCATGAGCAATTTTTACGACCAGTTCTGGATGATCTTTTGAAATATCATTTAGGTTATTAGCTACACTCCTCCTGACGGACTCTGATGGATCTCCTTTCAGACGATTCAACATGGATAACAATGGAGTAGGATCTTTTTTAAGAGCAGGTAATGCTGCTCCCCAAGGCAATCTAGGACGAAATCCCTCACTAGACAATCGCCTTACCATAGGTGCCTTATGTTTAGACCATTCCTCCATTTGTTGTTGCATTACAGTAGGATATTTCATAATAAATGGACGCACCGCAAATTCTGCACTCACAAAAACAGTAATTTCCTCTAAGGCAGCTATAGACAATTCGTAATCATCTATACCATAATAGGCTACAAAATCAGGTAAAAAAAGGTACTCAATAGTATGTTCCTCTACTCCATTGGTTTGTACTTCTCGTAACAATCTCAATAAAAAATCTATTTGCTGAGCATAAGTTCGCCCTGCTAGAACTGTTCCCAGAGATGTTGTAATATGCCTCATCCGTTGTTTGAGCTCTAATTCCTCCCATGGATATTGTTGAATACATTGGAGCAGATCCTTGCCTTCTATATCTGGATCTATTGCTTTTATATTGATGAGGAATTTTTCAAAAAAAGCCTCATTGTATAAATATTTTAATGGTGTTGCCATATCTATCATTTATCGAATTCTTCAAAACTTAAGTAACCCATTTAGACAAAATGAGCCATCCCTAACATTAGGAACGGCTCATTTCTATACCTCTATTTCTATTACTTGTTAGTTCGCTACAGCAGTCCCTTTATGTTGAGCTGCTTGCTGCATTCCATGCTCTTTTGCTTTACGCTCCAAACGCATAGATGAAGTCAATTTTTTACGAGCAAAAAGAGGTCCTAATATGTACTGCTTGAATACATATCCCCAGAAATATTTTTCATTCAAAGAAGGATCAATCTTGTCTGCTACTTTAGCATGTGCTTCAGGAGTTAAACTCCAGTGTAGGTTAGCATTCATGTGGTGTACAGTATGAAATCCATTATTAAACAAACAGAAGTTCAGTGAGCCAAATCCAGTTCCTACAATATTACGTGAGTGGTTAAACTCTGACTCTTCATCAGCATGTACATGTTGGATATAGTTGAATACGACCACCGAGTACAATGAAAATTGTTGTGGAATCACAACTAGTATCAATGCTGCTACCCAATTAAGATATAAAAAAGTACCAATCCACGCTGCTATCGCTGCAATCTGTACAATACATAACCAAAAATCACCACGATTTTTTCTGTAACGCTCTTGCAAATACTCTCTAATAGCAATCCCTTGGTAGTAGTTACTTACAGCAGGGTAAGTTAACAGAACCCAAAGTTTATTACTTTCTGAGTATCGATAAGTTTTGGTGTAATCTGGCTCTTTGTTATTGTGTTTATGATGATTTCTATTGTGTGTAGGAATCCAAGCAAATACTGGTGTTCCATAAAAAAATGACAACCACAATTCCATCACACGATTCATAGGCTCTGACTTGAACATAGAAACATGCATTGTATTGTGTGCAATAACCGAAACTGTCACTGCCATGAATAAATGCCATACATAAAAACCAGCCCATGCGGCTGTACCTAATTCCCAGCTATCCCATGTAGTCCACATAAACACAAACAATGATGTTGTGATGACCATGAACAATAGGGTTTTCAAATCTGCTGTATACTTCAACATTTTAATATATTTTTTTGTTAGAAAAAGTCCGACCAAAAAAGCTGTTGCTTTTAAGCACTGTAAAAGTACTAAGTTTTGACTGAAATTTATCTATTTTCAGGTACTTAAAAAAAACACAAAAAATACAAACCACTGATTATCAACAAAGTGCATTCAGAGGTATTTTTAGTTAAGAACTTTATTTAGTAGATTTGCATTTTTAATAGGTATATATTTTGTTATTCGCATAATTATAACATCTGTTCAATTTTTCATTCATTACTTTTTTTAGAGCAGTCGGACAAAAAGAATTGTACGATAAAAAGATTAGTTTTAATGCTCAATTAATTTAATACCTTAGAGGATGTTTAAGAATTAACTTCAAGCTGCAAATGCTTGATTTAGAATTTTATGACACCTTTTTTGAGTCGTGATAGCTAAGGCTATCAAACTCAAAAAGAGGCTTATTAAATCCAAAATCAATTCATTTTCGCCCAAATCGTTGATTTGAAAGAACTTAATTTTTAAACATGCTCTTACTGAAATTGAATAGATCTACTACCATCCTCTAATTAAAATACAATTATAATATGTCTCCATTTAGAATAGATAATCTTTCTGCTCCCACAAGAATGATGATTTTGACCATGCAACGATTTTGGTTTATTTGGTGTTCTTTTGTCTTCTTAGCAACAGGATTAGGGGCCTTAGGTTTTTATATGCTCATCTTTAATTTATTTGAGCGAGAAAAAGCGACTCAATATACTTATATCGTCACTAAATGGTGGGGCAAAATTCTACTTGCCTTCATGCTCGTACGAGTTACGAGTGAAGGAACAGAACACCTTCAAGAAGAAAACTCTTGTGTCATTGTTAGCAATCATCTATCCATGTGTGACATTCCTGTTTGTATGGCAACCTCTCCTACCAACTTTTCTTTTTTAGCAAAAAAAGAAGCCGATCGAGTACCTGTTGTAGGTTACTTAGCCCGTAATATGCATGTCTATGTCGACCGTAAAAGCAAACAAAGCCGCAAGGAGACTGCAGAACGCATGCAACAGCACTTATATAATGGAAATTCTATACTGATTTATCCAGAAGGAACTAGAAATACCTCTGAAGATCCACTCAATAGTTTTTATGATGGGGCATTCAAATTAGCTATAGAAACTCAAAAACCATTGGTTATTACGACGATTTGTGGATCTCAAAAAATATCTACTCCTAAACACCCTTTTAGAGCGAGTCCAGCTTGGGTGCACACCATTTGGGAAGAGCCAATTTCAACCGTTGGGATGACACTAGAAGACATTCCTCGTCTAAAAGAAATTACCCGTGCTCGAATGATTGGTAACTTGGAAGGCTACTATGCAGAGTACCCTGCATAGTGAAATAGACATCTCAACTTCTAGATTAACCTACAATAAAATTATTGCTCATCTGGAAAGAAGTCTGGATCTTGAAAAAAACAGTCTTGACAGCCATTATAAATACTATCTAAGCAAAATTCCCATTTACTTTTAGTCCTATTAATAGTTAGTTCTGTTTCTCTATAATCCTCAACTGTACAATCCTCTATTATTAAAAAATTATTATAATTGCGTACCATCCTGTCTTCCTCTATATTATAGAACTTTATAGAGTCTTCCAGTAGATCTAAATGTAAAAAATCTAAAAACCCATCATAATTAAAATCACCTAAATAATTGGGACTACTTCTAAGTATAGAACCTTTGTGATTTAAACAGAATGTGTTTTCTATTTTTTTATCTTGTATTTCGAATAAAAATACCCAGAAGTATTTATGAACGCCCATTCTTTTTATGTCATCTATTTGGATTAGTATATACTTCTTATCATTTTGTTCTAATTCAATTTTATATATAGCATTTACTATAGGATCTATATAAGAAATACTATTATTAGTACTTTTATTTATCCATTCTACTAGGTTAAATTCCCTTTCTAATACATAGATCTTCTCTATACCTTGATATTTAGAATCACCTCTACAATCATCATTAATGATACTCTTCCCTATTACAAACTCCTCATTCAATTGATACCTATACTCTTTACATATATCATTATATGGATTAATATTTTTCGCCCACAATAGTTTTTTTTCAATTTGTAACTCTTCAATTAGCACATGATTACAGCTTTCGAATAAAGAAAACCCATTAAAGCATATATTTTTACTGAATTCCTTTAATGCTATTCTTTAGAGGTTCTGACTTTTTTTGATCAAAACACGAAAGTGCTACTGAAGAAAAGATAAATAAAATTATTATTGACTTTTCCATGCTTTTCTTATCACTGACAATATTTCATCAAATCATAATATCTTTCCTAATAGTTTAACAACGATACTACTGCCGCAGGCAAAAATAAACTAGCATCACCACCTCCTTTTAGTATTTCTCTCACTACCGTAGAGCTATAACAAGCATATTGAGGGTTCGCCATCAAAAAGAAAGATTCTACCTCCCCAATCGTAGCATTGAGATTAGCAATAGTGGTTTCGTAATCGAAGTCAGTTGAGTTACGAAGTCCTCTAATAATGAATTGAGCTCCCTTTTCTTGGCAATAGTAAGCCGTCAGTTGAGTAAAAGTATCTACCTCAACCTTAGGACTGTCTGCAAAAGTAGCTCGTAGAAAATCCAATCGTTGCTGTTCATCAAAATAATACTTCTTAGCAGAATTAATTCCCATGGCGACAATTACTTTATCGAACAAAGGTAATGCTCTACGAACGAGATCTTCGTGTCCTTTGGTAATGGGATCAAATGACCCAGGAAAAACGGCTATTTTCATTGTTTAATAATTTTAGAAACGTATTGTGTGTCTTTAGTTTGAATTTGGAATACATAAACTCCACTCGGCAAATTTGCTAGAGAAAGGCTTTGCTCTTGCTCTAAAGTAAGTTTTTTTTGCCAAACTATCTGTCCAATTGTACTTCGTAGAGTTATTTGGCTTTCGCCTAATGCATCTATCATTGTAAGATACAGTTGTTCATCAAAAGGATTAGGATAAACTTTTAATTGATTAGTACTTGCAATCTGCTCCACTCCAATAAACAAATCTGGTCGGACAAGCTGCAATGCTTTATATAAATTAATACGACCATGCCCCACCATATTATTGGGGATTTGGGTGGGTAATGTATTTCCACAAGTATCCACTGCCAGAATCGTATCCGCTGTCATTTCTAGTATTGTTTCGATCGAATCTACATTACCAGCCAAATTGGGCTGAGCAGAAATAAGCAATGCCACGGCTCCAGCTACGTGTGGTCCAGCCATACTAGTCCCTGAATATCGGGCATAGCCATTTCCTGGTACACAAGATTGTACGTCTCTTCCAGGAGCTACTACATTCGGTTTTAGTCTAAAACTACTATCTACAGCAACAGCTCCCCTACTCGAAAAGCCAACCAATTCATCTGCTATGTCTGTCGCCCCAACTGTAAAACTTTCTGGATAAATAGCCGCAGGATTATTAATAGACTCACAAGATGGACCACTATTACCTGCTGAAACTTCTATAAATACACCTGCATTTCGTAAGTTCCGTATCGCTTGTTGCATAATATGAAAATTAGAAGGATTGCACCCTTCTGAAACAGGACACCCCCATGAATTGGCAATCACATGGGGTGCCTTGCTAGGGTCTGCGTTTAGATCGTTGGTATCAGTAGGTGCAAGAAACCATTCGAAACATTCTATATAGGTAGCTGGTGTTCCCCATCCATTATCCATATTTCGACAACCTATCCAGCTTGCTTCTGGTGCTACTCCAATTTGATTCCCCATCCCATCATCGCCTACCATTGTCCCCATCGTATGAGTTCCATGCGAACCATCATCACAAGGGAACTTAGAATTGTATCCACAAGAATTGGAACGACTCGTGTCAAACGGAACATGAATCGCATCATGCCAGTGATAGTTATGATTTGTAGTGTCTCCTCTATACTGTTGCTTGATCGCAGGATGAAACCATTCATAACCAGTATCCTGTCCACCAATTACTACTCCTGTTCCTTTTATCTGCTGTTGCCAAAGCAAATCTGCCTTGATACGAGTGATACCCCATGTAATGGTATTAGGAGCCGCCGAAGAAGTACGACTATGATCCTGAGGTAAAGAATTATAGACCCGTGGATTTCTGATAATCTCTGCCACCATAGGTTGTTCTGCCAAAGCTCGCATTAGTTGAGCATCTCCTCGAACCAAAATACCATTGATGATATAATACGACTGAAACCATGCCTGTTCTCGCTTTAGCATTGCCACTAATTCGGTTTGTGTCTCCTCTGCTTTACTTTTCAGCAATTGGTAAACCCAAGCCCCTTTTTGTTCTTTTGTAGGCAAATCTTTCGCTCCAGCTGTATTGGCTTGTTCTTTCAAGTAAATAAAAAATTCTGTTTCGTTCTGCCGTTGAGCTTTTGCCCAATCTTCTGCATCTATTTTAGATTGCCAATTTAGATCTATCTGCCCCATCATCGACAGACTCATTCCTACAAAAAAAAGTAACCATAGTCCTTTCATCATATATTATTTTCAATTATTTAGTGATTAAGTAGCAAGGCAGACACAAGGCTTTTCAATGATAAACGAATGTATCCTTTGGATTAGCACTTTTTAATTTAAAATTAAATGCTTATTCATCTGCAATATTTAATTAAAAATTTGTAATATGTTATAATAACAACATTTATAACCATTTATTTATTTAAATTATGAAGTATTTTTTAGAAGCGTTTCAACGTTATGCACAATTTAGCGGGAGATCAGAACGCCCTGCTTACTGGTATTTTTTCTTATTCAATCTTATCATTTCTTATGGATTATTAGCCGTTGATTTTGGCATAGGTCTTACTTTTGGCCCTGAAGAAAGCTCTGGAATGCTTAATTCTGTTTATTCATTAGTCTCTTTAGTTCCTTCAATAGCAGTTGGTGTTAGAAGAATGCACGATATTAACAAAAGCGGTTGGTTTATACTGATTCCCCTCTACAACATTTATTTATTAGCTCAGGAGGGAGAGAGTGGTCGCAATCAATATGGTCCAGATCCATTAGGAAATGGAGAAGACGAAGAAGATATGATGGATCATCTAGTAGCAGAAGATTAGTCCTTATTTTTACTCCAATAGGATATAATATAGCAATATAACTTTCGATAGTTATATTGCTATTTTTGTTAGGGTATATAGTCAGAGTACGTTTATTTTTATCTTTTTCTGCAATTACTTATTTGTTAAAACAATACTTTTGCTGTTTATTGGGTATTAATATTGCAAATAGAGCGTTATAAGACGCACACGTAAGATTTTAAAACAAATAGCTATATATGTCATTATTACATCGAATAAGCTTATTGATGGTATTACTAGGACTCTGTACTTTTGCTCAAGCACAGAAACCACCAAAATACGCTTTCAAAAAAAAAGCCGACACCACCACCTACGAAAAAGGAGAAAATATTTACTTAATTCATCAAATTTATAAACAATGGGATGGAGAAAAGTTCAAATATGGATTCTATAAAAAAGATACAGAAGAGCATCTAACTGAAGCCGTCTACGATACCCTACATTATAAGTACCTACACAAAAAAAGATTTGGGTTCTATCATGCCAAAAAGAGCAATAAATGGGGCTTATTAAAAGAAGATAGAAGTATTTGGGTACCTTTTAATTATGATAAACTACACTACAACTCTCATATCAAAGATTATTACATCAGTGTAGAAAATCAAGGTAAATATGGAATTCTGGATGGGGATGGTAAGGTGATTTTATCTGCGATCTATGACGATATTCTTTATGATGGTGTCAACTACAAAGTCATACAAAATGGAAAAACTGGTATTATGGACTCTGTAGGTAAAGAATTGATTCCTGTTTGCTTTGATGTCATCTTGTATGATAAAAAATTTGAAGCACAACAATTGCAGAAAGACGGTAAATGGTCGCTCCTTAACTGGAACAAATCTAACCCCTGCCAACCTGTACAGAAGTATGACCAAATTGAAAAACATATTAATGACTTTTTTGTAGCTAGAGATGATACCAAGTATGGTTTAGTAGATATCAATGGCAAAGAAATACTCCCTTTTGAGTATGAGTACATGAGTCCATTTTTTGTTAAATTCTTAGGAGCTCTACTCGTAGGTAAAGATGGGAAAGTAGGTTTGCTCAAAGTCCTTGCAGATGGTACCATAGAAACAAAAGTTCCTATTGCCTATCACGACATTTGGGTGGACAAACGAAACAATAAACTAAAAGTCAAACTAGGAGACAAAATTGATTATTATTACGACGATCAGACACTCTACGAAATGGCATATAACGATGTCGTTTATTATGAACGTATCAATAGATGTATGGTCAAAAAAGGCAAAAAATGGGGTATGCTCACCTTAGATGGGGAGACTGTTATTCCTATTGCTTATAGCAGGATTCATATCATGGAGAATAAGCAGTTTATGGTACAAAAAGGTACTAAATGGGGCGTATTAGATGACAAAGGGCGTCAACTATTAGCTCCTATCTATGATGAATTTGATTTCCGTCCCGAAAAGAAAATTTTCTTTGTCAATAAAAAAGGTCTTTGGGGCATTGTCTCGTTACGAGATGGAGTCGTTTTACCTCCCAAATATCAAGAAATGTTTGCTCTACCCAATCGTAAGTTTTTAGTCAAACAGAAAGATAAATGGGGAATTGTAGCATCAGGAGGGCGTGTGATTATTCCTTTGGAGTATGACTCTTATCAATACAAATACAAAATGAGTGAAGTAAAACTCATCAATGCTAGTGGACAAGTCAAAAAATATAGAATACAGTAAGCATATATCTAATTAAGTAATCTCACAAAAGAAATCGTAGAATGAAAAGAGGATGGCTTTTAGTAGTTTGGAGGCAAAAAACGTAGCTTTAGCGGGCTAAAGCGAGGCTTTTTAACGATCAAAATGCGAAAAGTAGGCTTTTTTTACTGCGGGAACATTTGTGCGATTACTTAAAGAGCCTCGCTAATAGACACTATTTAGCGGGGCTTTTTAGTAATCGAAACAAAGTAATCTCAGGACGTACATTGAATCGAACTTGCCAGAGATGTCCTAATGCTCGATTGACGTACAGAATACGTCCATCTTCTAATTCAATTTTGCCTGACGCATAGGCTTTATTTTTGATTGGTAGCATAGGCGGAGGCAAAAAAGGAGGTTTGCATTGTCCTCCATGCGTATGCCCTGCTAGGATCCATCCTTGGTAACCACTCCAGACATCTATATCCGCGACATCAGGATTGTGGCAAAGGACTATATTTGCTTCTGAGGAGTTAAGAGTAGGCATTATTTTTTCGGGATAAAAATTAGTGCCCCAATAATCATCTATTCCTACTATATTCAATCCTTTTATAGTGACTTTTTCGTTTCGCAAAATAGATACACCTGCTTTATTCAATATGTCTATAATATTATTGGCTACTGTTGGTTCATTCCAATTTTTACCATAATCATGGTTTCCTAATATCCCAACTGTCCCTATTTCCCCCTTTACTGCATATTTAAACACCGCTTCCAGATCTTTTACTTGTTGAGCAGATTCATAGCTCACAAAATCTCCTGTATAAACAACAATATCAGGCTCTTTCTGCTGAGCGATCTTAAAAGATTCGATCAGATATTGCCAATCAAATCTAGTCCCCACATGCAAGTCACTGATTTGCATCAATAATTTCCCTTCTAGTTCTTCTGGAAGATTATCAATAGGCATATCCAATTCGACATATTCGACCCAAAAAGGCTCGACTTGCCAAGTATACAAACCTGTCAAGACTCCTGTAGCAGCTAATCCTTTCAAAAAATTCCTTCGTTTCATTCTTGATTCAAATTTAAGTAGATTGATTTAAACAAAAATAGCTGAAAGAAACCCTATTCAGAGTATTTCTTCCAGCTATTCTACTATTACATTGAGTATACTGCTCCTTAGTGGAGTATTTGGTTTATTTGAATCGTAATTGTAAGTTAAGTTTAAAATACATTTTCCCATCATCTTGATATAAAGTACCATAACGGTGCCTACTAGTAGATGGAGTATCCAATTTGATATTATTGTAAAGATATTCCTTTAGAATTTTTGCCTCTGTAATATGGAAACCTCCTATTTCTCCTGTTTTCTTCATTACAATAGTTCCATTCGCTTCATAATTTCCATCCCATTTACTTCCTGCAAATAAACCTAACAAAATATCTACTAATAATTTTTTAATTTTTATTACTAAACTATTTTTATCTCTATAATTAATAACCTTTTTAAGGCTTCCTTCTTCATCAATATAATCAATAATATTGTTGATCTCTGAAATTCTATTTTTATAAAAAGCTATTAAAACATAACCAATAATTTGAGGCATATGAGAATCAACTAATTCTAAATTATAATTCATTGTTTCTCTTTCGGCTCCATCATAATGAAGTACACCTCCTTTCTGTTCTATAGCATACAGCTTATCTACTAATTTAGTTCTAGTGGCTATACTATTGATTTCTAACAAATCTTTTGTTGTCAACCCTTTTACTTCAAATACAAAATTAGTATTACCTGATGCATTAAGCAAAGTTGGTTTACTTCCAAGATAAGACTTTATCCCAAATCCCTCTTTTTCTTTTCTGAATGTAGAAGTAGAGATATCTAGTTCAATATCTGCTTTCTGCTTACTAGTACCTCCTTTAACTGATTCTATCCCTAAATTTTGTTGAATAGCTGTTAATTCAGGTAATTGGAATGCTCGCCCTTTTCCTGATTTAACTAACTCAATCAAATCACTATATCTTAAATCCCCTAGTAATTTAGTGATATCAACAACTCTAATTTTTTTTGTAACAAGTGACCTAACCTCTACACTATTTCCATCTATGATACAAAAATCAAATTTTGAATTTTGAGTAGTAACCTTATGAATTTTGAAATAGTTATCTTGAAGGGTTGTATCACTGTTCAATAAATGTAACTTTTGTTGTATTAACAATTTTACAAAAACTAAAAACTCTGTCCACTCTCCTCTGTTTTTTCCTTTTTTCATTTCTTTAGGTTTGTTCTGATCTAGTATCTCCGTATATCGAATAAGTTGCTTTCCAACAGTCTGTATAGCATCAATAGCAACACTATTCCCAAGTTGTTTAATCCCTTGTGTCTTACTCACTGGAAATTCAAAATTATCGGGAAAACCTTGCATTTTTTTTCCTTCCTTAATAGAAAGTTGTTTTACAACTCCATCAACTAAATAAGCATCCCAGTTATGTCTATCATTTATTTTAGAACCTCTCCCCCCAACTCGTAAGGTATACCCAATCTCTCTACTGCACTTTCCTTCCCATACATCACTCATATTATACTTAAGAGATACAGGCGGTGGGTAACTAAATCCTTTCAAAATACCTTCCTCCCTAAATCCAACCATAAAAGCTCTTGGACGTAATTGAGGTAGTCCGTAGTCAGAAGCTTTTACTATCTTACAATAAAAACTATAACCTAACTCTTCTTCTAATATTGTTCGGATGGTCTGAAATGTTTTCCCCCCATCATGAGAAACAATTCCTCTTACATTTTCTAAAAAAAATGCCTTAGGTCTCTTAACATCTATAATCTCTGCTATGCTAAAAAATAAATTACCTCGCTCTGAATTACGTACGTCTTCAAATCCATTCTTATAACCCGCTTGGCTAAATGGTTGACAAGGAAACCCTGCACATAATACATCGAAGTCAGGTATTTCCTGTGGAACAATATTTCTTATATCATCATTGAAATTCCCTTTTTCAAACAAGCTAGCATCAATCTTCCTAAAATTATGCTCATAAGTTTTTCTTGCATACTTATCTTTTTCAGATACGAATACACATTTTCCACCTAAATTATGCATAGCTAGGTGAAAACCTCCTATTCCTGCAAACAAATCTATAAACGTAAATGACATTTGATTTCTTTAATCCACTAATGATAATTGAATTCTTTTTCGTGTTTTGTCCACTTCTAATACCGTCACTTCAAGTTCTTGTCCCAGCTTAACAATCGTACTTGGGTCTTCTACATATTTAGTAGCCATCTTGGATTTGTGTACCAATCCATTTTCCTTGATTCCTATATCAACAAAAGCACCAAAGGCTGTGATATTAGTAACAACACCTGGTAATTTCATGCCACTGTTAATCTCTTCGATAGTACTAATATCTGCGAAAGAAAAGACAGCACGCGTAGCACGTGGATCCCGTCCTGGCTTTTCGAGCTCTGCCATAATATCTTGTAAGGTTGGAAGTCCAACTTTAGTCGTAATATATTTTTTCAAATCTACTTGAGCCCGCAAATCTGCATTAGTAATCAAATCTGCTACTTTGCATCCTACATCTTTTGCCATTTTGCGAACAATAGAATAGGATTCGGGATGTACCGCAGTACTATCTAGCGGATTTTTGGCATTTTTGATACGCAAAAAACCAGCCGCTTGCTCAAAAGCTTTGCCCCCCAATCGAGGAACTTCTTTCAAATCTTTACGACTCTCAAAAGCTCCATTTGCTTTTCGATACGCAACAATATTACGAGCCAAACTATATCCTAGACCAGATACATAGGTCAACAAATGCTCTGAAGCGGTATTCAAATCTACCCCTACTGCATTGACACAACTTTCTACTACAGCATCTAGTTTGCCTTGTAATTTCTTCTGATTGACATCATGTTGATACTGCCCTACTCCTATTGATTTGGGGTCAATTTTGACCAACTCTGCCAAAGGATCCACTAGTCTACGACCAATAGAAACCGCTCCACGTACCGTAATATCTTCGTTCGGAAATTCTTTGCGGGCAATATCTGAAGCAGAATAAATAGAAGCTCCATTTTCATTGACTAAAAATACATTGACAGTATGTCCAAATCGAAGTCCTTTGACAAATTTTTCCGTCTCTCTTCCTCCTGTTCCATTACCGATCGCGATCGCTTCTGTCTCGTATTTTTTAACCAATCGTTGCAAAGTTCGTTCTGCTTCAGCTGTTCGGCTCCGTGGTGGAGTTGGGTAGATAACTGTACTCTCCAACAAATCCCCTGTATCCGACAAACAAACAACCTTACAGCCTGTCGCATATCCTGGATCTATCGCAATTACCTTTTTTTGTCCTAAAGGCGGTGCCAATAAAAGCTGTCGCAGATTATTCGCAAAAACATCTATTGAGTAGTCATCTGCCTTTGCTTTATATAAATTTCGAAACTCTGTACTCATAGAAGGTTTTAAGAGTCGTTTGTAGGCATCAGTAATAGCATCTGCCAAATCATCTTCTGCAGCAGATTCTCCTTTGATATAAATTCTATCAATACTAGACAAAACTCTATTTTGATCTGGTTCTATATTTGTACGCAAATAGCCTTCATTTTCAGCTCTCAATATAGCTAGCAACTGATGTGGCAATACTTTTTTGAGCGGTTTTTCAAACTCAAAGTAGTCCTTATATTTAATTGCTTCTTCTTTTTTGGAAGCCACTACTTTTGCTGTACTAGTTGCCCATTTATCAAAATGATTCCGAACAGTTGTTCTTACTTTTTCATCTTCATTGATCCACTCTGCTACAATATCTCTTGCCCCTTGCAATGCATCCTCTATATCTTTCACTTCTCCTTTTACAAAAGCCTTAGCATCTTGTTCCAAATCTCGTGTTCGTTGAGCCATTACAATTTTCGCCAACGGTTCCAATCCTTTTGCTCTTGCCTTTGCTGCTCGTGTTTGTCGTTTTTTCTTGTAGGGCAAATAAATATCCTCCAGTTTAGTCAAATCAAAAGTCGTCTCAATTCTTTTTTTGAGCTCTGTCGTAAGTTTATCTTGATCTTCTATTGCCTTTAGTATGGTTGCTTGCCTTTTTAGTACATCTTTCTGTCTTTCCCATTCCTCAAAAACCTGCATAATCACTACTTCATCTAGGCTTCCTGTTGCCTCTTTTCTATATCGTGCTATGAATGGTATGGTAGCCCCCCCTTCAAATAGTTCAATAATATTTTCTACTTGTTGGGTACTTAAATTTAGTTGCTCCGCTATTCTATTTATCATATTTTATTGGAATTTCTTTGATGTATTCAATGAAGTTGTTTAAAAAGTCTCTTCCTGTTCAAATGAAATATCTTTTTCTGTTATTTTTCGTTAAAAATTAGTTGATGAACGCAGTAGAATATCCTAGAGGATGTTCTACAACGAGAAACCTAAGGCATCCGCTCGCGGTTCTCTTCATTAAGTGTCTAAAAGACACTTACCCCAAATGGGGTACATTCGATCATAGCCAAATTTTTGCCTCAATTAACAAAAAAATCTTACTCATTTCACTACAAATGGACTTTTTAAACAACTTCAATCTTTAGATTTGTATTAGCTTTTCAAAACTAACACCAAATAGTTGACAAATTTACGTATTATCAGCTTGATAGACAAATTTAGGTAAATTTATGTAAGCAATTGTTCCTGTAGGAGCCCCCGTTTCGTCATACTTATCTCTGATTCTGAAATGTAAGTCTACCTTATATGTTTCATTAATTACCTCTATTCGTTCTTTGATGTTTTGTATACCAATCGATTTTTTATTCCTCATCCATTTACTCTTTTTTCTAGAAGCTTTACGTCCTACCCCATTATCTTCTACAATGATTTCGATCCGATCTTCCCCTACTTTTTTGACTATGACTTCTATTACTCCTTCTTCATTAGGGGTTACTCCATGTAGTATAGAATTTTCGATCAAAGGCTGTATCAACATAGGAGGGATATAAAAGGCATCCAAAATAGAATCTTCTGTGACCATTACTTCTATTTCATAAGCACTCCCTAAACGCATTTTTTCTAAATCAATATAGATCGTCAACATCTCCAATTCAGCACGTAGAGGTAAAAAACTATACTTAGAGTTTTCCAAAACTCTCCTAATCAAATTGGCAAAACTAGAAAGATACGTAGCTGATTTATCCACATCCTGCAAGGTGACATATCCTAATATAGAATTCAAGGCATTAAAAATGAAGTGTGGGTTCATTTGTGTCCGAAGCAATTTGAGTTGCGAATTGACGAGCAGTCGCTGCAAATTATTACGCCGTTTTTGCACACTGATCACTATCCAAGCAATACTACCAATTACAGTTATCAGTACTATATACAATAACAACTGGAAATAAACTGTCTGCGTAAAATAAGGCTTAATTTGGATAGAAAGCTGGCGTATCAGAGTCCCTCCTTCTTTTTTCTTGCGTATCAATACCTTATATTCTCCAGCTGGAAGATTGAAGTAATTCAGTGTATAATTAGAGGTTTCGTACCACACCGTGTCAAGGCTATTGGTAGACAATAGTGCATATTCAAATACTTCTGGCTCTCGCACCCCAAAGTTTATATTCGTGAAAGTAATTTGTATTTGATTTTGATCTGGTTCTAAGATTAACTCATTTCCTTCTAGTGGGTAGAGTTGTCCATTCACACTCACTTTTGAGATAAAAAAATTAGCTTTTACTACTGGAAGTGCTAGCAAGTTAGTCGAAAAAGAGACCATTTTTTGATCAACAATAGCGTAGATAGTATCTTGATAGCAAACCAAATCATTTACCACTCCATTGGTAAGATAACGGCTCAATGTATACTTTCGTAGACTAGGCAAAAAATCAATTCGGCTAATTCCATTATTAGTAGCTACCCAAGCCGTTGTGTCATTTACCAATAAGAGATCATTTACATAATTGCTACCTATACCCTGATCCAAATCTACTCTAATCGGTTCATTTTCTTGACCTGAATAAATGAAAACTCCATGCGACTGTGTAGTCACAAAAATTGTTTTATCTGTATTTCCCTGAATATTAACAATCGTATAATTATCAGAACCCTCTATTGAAGGCTCCATTTTATTCTGCTTCAAATTATACACCCCTATTCCTCGTGTTGTTCCTAACCAACAAGTAGTATCATTGACTTGAGTCGTAAAATTGACCCATTCATTGTATCCTATTTCTTGACTACTCCATATTTTTTTTATTTGGTCATTGAGCCGTATAATACCGAAAGATGTACTAACCATAATAGTATGGTCTTCTAGTATGTTCATTGACTTAATATGCCCTCCGAGATTATATCTTTTCTTTTTATAATTTTGATAATAGTGATTTCTAACTAGAAAATAATCTTTCCATTTGATAAAAACCTGAATTTGATTAGGTAGAATAATATTCTCCGAAATCTCGGTTATCAATTCATACCCCCCTTCTCTTTTTTGAAAAATTCCTTTATTTGTTTTGATATACAGCTTCCCCTCCTCATGAGTCATGGCTTCTACTATTTCGTTCGGCTCTAATATCTGTTCTCTTTGAATAGCGAGAGAATTGGACAACAACAATCCCTGCCGATTAGTCGAAAAAACAACTTGTCCGTCAGTTAATTGGTGAATGTCATTGATAACATAGTTGGATAGTAGTCTGCGGGCAGTACGCTCTGACCAATCTAAGACAATTCCTTTCTCTGAAATTTGGGCAATACTCCCACAATTCAACTGTCGATATCCTTTTACTCGGCTAAAATCACCATATATAGTATCTAATACTTCCTCATTTAGATCTTCTTTTATCACAAAACCACTCTTATTCTTTACCAGAATAGAATCTCCAAACAAATGTAAAGAACGTATATGAGGTACTTCATTCAAGCGGTAGCGTATCTTATCAAAAAAAAGCTCTTGTTCTTCATCCTCCACTAAAGTTATCGTGGTTAATAAACTATCAAACTGCGGCTTTGTCCTTATTTGATATCTGGTTACCTCTTCTTCTTTGATCCGATATATCCTAAGATGAGTAGCTTGAAAGGGGTAGTACTCTTGTAACCAAACTGTACCATTCGAAAGACATACCATATCCTGTATCCAAGAAGTACCTAATTTTTGGGTTAACGTATCATTCCATGGAGGAATAATAATTTCATTCTTCTTTTTATCATAAAAAGATACTCCTTTCTGATAAGTCAATTGCCAAATATGCCCTTTCCTATCTTCATATAAATCAAGTACCTCATTAGTCAATAATCCATCATCAATCGTATAGTTATCAAAATTAGTCCCATCATACCTAAATACCCCACAGTCCGATCCTAACCACAGATACCCTTGTTGGTCCTCTAGCATATTATAAAACAATACACCATCAGCCTTTCGGTTTTTTACTAACGGGACAATATGCAAGTCGCTCTGAGCATAAAGTAGTGGAGCCCCCAGTAACCAAAATACATAGCCGTAAGTCAGCAGATAAGCATATCTTCTCGCTAAAAAAGTACTATATTTTTTCCACTCCATTAGGTTCATATCTATTTTTGTAAGTAGGCTTGCTATACATAACCTGATGGCTATTCCTATTCTAAATCAAGTATTTCTAGCTTGAAGTTAATTCTTAAGTAATCTTACAAATGTTTCCGTACTAAAAAAAAGTCTAATTGTGACCAGTTGTTTATTAAAAAGCCTCGTTTTACCGCTAAAGCTACGTTACCCACTAGTGGTTCACTTTGTTAAATGTATTCTATACATTTATCCTCAGGGATTCACTCGTTCATGCCTCCAACTAATCCAAATTAGCTATTTTTTCATGCTACGGTTATTTTTGTGCTATTACTTAAACATCCTCTAAAATACGCTCTATGAATATCTCTTTTGTATATTAAAGGTAAATATAAATTATTCTTGATTCATACCTTATATTTATGAAAGTCGTTCTAATCGAAGATGAATATTTATCATTAATTGCCCTTCAGAAAATGCTAGAGCAATACTGCCCTAGTTTGCAAATAGTAGGAACAGCTACTTCTATCAAAAAAGCCATTGCTCTAATCAAAAAAACAAAGCCAGATCTAGCGTTTATGGATATACAATTAAGCGATGGGTTGAGCTTTGATATTTTCGAACAAATTCAACACCCAAAACTTAAGGTAGTTTTTCTTACAGCTTTCAATCAATATGCACTCAAAGCATTTGAGCATGCTGCCGTTCACTATCTACTCAAACCGATATCCCCTCAAGCCTTACAGGAAGTTGTGATTCGGTTAGAGGAATTTAAACCTAAAAAATATAATCTGAATGATAGTATGTCGGTACTAGAAGATATATTGGGGAATAAAACTGCTCAGCTTAAGATTGCGACACAAAAAGAGGTGATTTTTATAGATATTGATAAAATACTCTATTGTGAAGCGGATAATAATTATACAGCATTCTACGTGCAAGAGCGAAAAAAACCGATTATTGCGTCTAAACCACTCGTATATTTTGAGACGCACTTGCCAAAAGAATACTTCATACGTACACACAACAAGTATTTAGTCAACCTAACCGCTGTTACGGAATATATCAAAGGTCGAGGAGGTGATTTGCGAATGCAAAACAATGCTATTATTCCAGTATCTGTCCGTAAAAAGACGACTGTGCTTAAAGAACTCCAACAATACTTAGACCCAAATGATTAGAAGCACGAAGGAATGTAACTAGTATTTTAGGGGATGATCTAATAAACAACCCAAGACCTATTTAAATTAACCTTATTCGCCATAATACTCTGCCCAAATATTGCGGGTTTCATATAGCTTCACACAATGTAGTTGACAGCCTTCTGCTTGTATTTCAGTAGTCAACTCTTGCCAAATATAATATACTAGATTTTCTGTAGTACCTAAGACTCCTTTCGGTAAGAAATTTTCATCTAGATTCAAATTGGTATGATCTAGCACATTACAAATCTTAGATTTAAGTAGTTTGCTCAATTTTTTGGCGTCCATAATGAAGCCTGTCACAGGGTGTGGAGTACCCTTGATTGTTACTTGTAAATCATAATTATGGCCATGAAAATTTTTATTGGCACATTTGCCAAATATTTCAAAATTCTTTTCTTCCGACCAATCATCTACCCAAAGTTTGTGAGCAGCATTAAAATTTTCGCGTCTTGTTAGATATACGGTCATTTCGCTCTATTTTTTGCCAATTTGGAAAATAGCCAAACAGCTTATTTTTTTTAAAATAAAATTAGTTCAATTGGACTAAAAACTGCATGGTATCTACCCCATCAGCATAATCCGAAATAGTAGGACATTGGGTCTGCCCTAGCCCTACTGTATCAACTGTATTCAGTTCCATATTGGTAGCAATACACTGTATTGCTTCTTTGTGTTCTATTATCTTCTCCAACAAATCTTCTTTGTTGGTATAATACTCATAATGTAAAGCAGCTATTCTTGAAAGTAAACTCTCATTTTCTAGCAACATAAAACAATCATTTGCTAAATGCGGTATTCTATTTAGTAAATAAACAGAACGGTTGTAATCGTAATTATTCTTATACTTATTCTGATCCATTACCGCTTGATATCGATCCAATACTCGCATGATGTTCGTCAGGTCGTATCCTTCAGGAACATAAAGTTTAGATACCGAACGGCATCCTAGTCCATAATAGGTGAAAATATCTTTCCCTAAAGCAAAGATTTCATCATCTGTTTCTGATCCTTCTAGAATAGCAATCGCATTTCTGTTTTTACGAATAATATTGGGATACTTCCCAAAATAGCGTTCAAAATACATTGCTGAATTATCACTGCCCGTAGCAATCACTGCATCAAATTCTTGTAAACGATCAACCGATTGTATATAGTCTGCTACAGCAGGTTCTAACTCTATCAAATAATCGACCATGTAAGGAATCAAATACTTATCTTTATCCGAATATTTAACCAATGCTTGATGTCCAGATAAAAAAGTACATAATACATCATGAAACCCTACTGCTGGAAGATTTCCAGCTAAAATCAACCCTACTTTTTGAGCAGAGGTTTCTTCCTTTATGGCATAAGGAGCTACAAAATCTCTCAGCGTAGTCGCCGTTAAAAATTGAGTAGCAATATTCTCTAGTGCCTGCAAACTATTCTCTTGTGTCAGCCAGCGATTGTGCTGTTCGGTTCGGAGTAGGGCCAATTCACGCTCAGGAGTATCTTGTAATATATATTTACCCAGTAGTTCTAAAAGGGCTATACGTTGTTCTAGTTTCATTTCTATTGATTGAAATTTTGTGCAAATTTCTTAAAAAAAAAGCAAAAAGGAGCATTTTGTGGCAGAAGTTGTTCTCTAAGCTAGTTCTAGAACTGTTTTTTGACTAATTGATGTCATATTATGATAATATTATAGCATAGTAGACGTCCCAGAGGTCATTTTTTTGTCTAGCCATTTTGTAGTATCCGCAAATGGTGTATTAGGAGTAATCCAATGCATAGTAGTCTCTTTCCTAAACCACGTCATTTGGCGTTTTGCATAGCGTCTAGAGTTTCTTTTGACCAGTTCTATTGCCTTTTCTAGGCTATGCTCTTCTTCAAAATGAGCAAAAAATTCTTGATACCCAACCGTCTGTAAGGCATTCAAATTTCTAAAAGAATACAATTGTCTTGCCTCTTCCAGCAAGCCTTCTTTCATCATCAAATCTACCCGAAGATTGATTCTATCATACAAAATAGGTCGTTCCCAATTAATACCTAACTTAATCACCTCAAAGGAACGTTGGGTAGTATTTTTTTGGTCTCGAAAAGAAGAAAAAGGTTTTCCTGTTCCTCTGCATATCTCTAATGCTCTAATCACACGCTGTGGATTCTGTATATCAGCTTCTTGATAGTAGTTAGGGTCACTAGCTTCAAGTTCCGCCTGCAATACGGCTAGTCCTTCCTTATCCAACAAGGCTTTCAGTTCAATACGAATCTCTTTATCCACCTTGGGAAAATCATCTAACCCTTCACACAAGGCTTTGATGTACATACCAGAACCACCAGCTAAAATAGCGATATCATTCTTTTCATAATAACGATCTAACCAAGCTAAAGCATCGCGTTCAAAATCGCCAATAGTATACTCCTCCTGAATAGACAAAGAATTGATAAAATGGTGAGGGGCAGCGGCCAATTCGTCTGCTGTTGGTTTTGCGGTTCCAATATTCATCTCTCTAAAAAATTGTCTAGAATCTGCAGACAAGATCTCAGACTTATAGTACTGTGCGAGTTCAATAGCTAGAGCTGTTTTGCCACTAGCCGTAGGTCCCGCCACTACAATAAGGTATTTATTTTTTTGATTATTCATATAAAAACAAAAAAGCCACTCACCCTTCAGTGAGTAGCCTATATTTTAAATATATGGCCTCGACAGAAGCACTTATAATTTCGCTAACAATTCTTTCTTTTTAGCATCAAATTCTTCATCCGTCAAAATCCCCATACTCTTCAATTCTCCTAACTCTTTGAGTGTTGACATGATCTCTTCTCTGGTCATTGATTTTTCCTCTTTACCGCCAGTATTATTATTATTTTGCTGTTGGTTCTGTTGATTCTGCATCATTTGTTGCATCATCATTTGTTGCATCATGAGATCATTATTAACCCCTCTCATATTTTCGTAATTCCCATTCTCGGCTGCTAATTTATTTACATCCATTTGGTTCATACGCTCCATCTTACTCATATTTTTATCTGAAGTAAGGTTAAGTTTGCTGATCTTGCGAAGATGCTCTGTAATTTCGTCAGGAAGAGAGACACTAGTAATCTGGAATTTTGTCAATTCTAAACCAAATTCATCTAAGTCTTTTTGTATCAATGGCTTGATAACTTCACCTAATTCAGAGTATTGAGAATAAATATCAAAAGCAGTAGCACCACTTTCGACCAATGCTTCAGCAAATTTAGGTACAATAAGCCCTCTAAAAGCATCTGCTAAGTCATCGGTATACAATATACGCTCTGTACCAGCATATTCTCTGTAAAATTTCTTAGGATCACTAATCTTGATAAAATAAGAACCAAAAGCACGAATTTCGACTCGCCCTGCTTCAGGATCTTTGATAAAAATTGGATTAGGCGTCCCCCACTTAAAATCTGTAATTTGTCGTGTACTGACAAAATATACATCTGCTTTGAAAGGAGAATCAAAACCATGCTTCCATGACTTCAAAGTAGTCATGATAGGCATGTTCTCTGTACGCAATGTGTGGCGTCCAGGTCCATAAACATCTGCTATTTGTCCTTCATTCAAAAAAATAGCCATTTGTGATTCTCTGACCGTTAATTGAGCTCCATATTTGATATTAGCGTCTTTGTCAGGAAATTTCCAGACTATGACATCTTTACTTTGCTCACGCCATTCAATGACTTCAATAAGTTCATTTTTGAAGAATCCAAACATATCTTTATGTGTTTTATATTAACTAATGGGAATAATATAGGGGGATATTATTGTAGAGCCTAACCTCCAGTTGCTCTGGCTAATTCTTTCATTTGTGTTGTCCAAAATTGCTGTTCTTGTTCTACTTCATCCTCATCACAGAACGCTGTTATTTCCAAAATAGTTTCCCCTGTCACTTCTGAACGTCCCAGTTTAAAGTCTAAGTACTCCCCTTCTCCCTCAAATTCTTCCCATTCAAGTTTGAGTTGCTCGTCTTCTATATCATCAATAATAGAAGCAATTTCCTCTGAACCATCCCATTCAAAAATATATTTATCGTCTATGATCTTACATTCGTCACAAAACCATCTGATCAAACAATCAGGTGTTGTCAAAAATCGATAAACAATAGTGGGTGAAGCCCTAAACAAAAATTCTTGTGTGAACGAAGTCCTATCCATGGTTATATGTCTTGGTATTGTACAATATCCCCCAATGTAACTTATAAAATTAGTCTCATTAGAATAAATATATTGTATCAATAGAAAAAATTAAAAAATATAAAGTAGCAATTGCTATCCTCTCGTGCAATTAACTAATAAAAAAACCATTTTACAAAAAAAAAGAACAAATTCTTTTGCTAAATTCATTTATTTATTAGAGGTTTCGAATAAAGTGCTTTAAAAATCAAAAACATAATTGTACTAAAGCCTATCATAATATGTAGGGTAACAATAATGACAGCTCCTAGTATATTAGTTTGATTAATAGGTTGAAATTATGGACTCCAAATATTTTGACAATTAAAATATTGTTATTCTCTATAAAATAGAAACCATCTACCCTCCTACTCCGTTTGATCAATTGTAACGCTTTCCAACAAGAGCAATAGAGCCATTTTGTAACTATCTGGATTAAATTAAAAATTCCACACAAGATACCATGTTAATATATACAGGCAAAAACTAGCTTTTAACCTTTTTTTATTGTACCTTTGTGGGTCGAAATCTCAATATTTGGCAAGCCAAACAATAACAAGACAAACTAATATAACAAAGCTGTATGAGACAACTAAAAATAACCAAATCGATTACCAACCGTGAAAGCCAATCTTTAGAAAAATATCTTCAAGAAATTGGTAAGGTGGACTTACTCACTCCAGAGGAAGAAGTTGATTTGGCAAAAAGAATTAAACAAGGCGATCAGATTGCATTAGAAAAATTAACTAAAGCTAATCTTCGTTTTGTCGTTTCCGTAGCAAAACAATACCAAAATCAAGGACTCTCTTTGAGTGATTTGATCAATGAAGGTAACTTGGGTTTGATTAAGGCTGCACAACGTTTTGATGAAACACGTGGTTTCAAATTTATTTCTTATGCTGTTTGGTGGATTCGCCAATCTATATTACAGGCACTAGCAGAGCAATCAAGAATTGTTCGTTTACCACTTAACAAAGTCGGATCTTTGAACAAAATTAATAAAGCATTTTCTAAGCTAGAGCAAGAATATGAAAGAGAGCCTTCTGCTGAAGAGTTAGCTGATATTCTAGAAATCGCTTCTACTGAAGTAGAAACAACTCTAGGAGTTGCTGCTCGTCACGTATCGATGGATGCTCCTTTTGTAGAAGGAGAAGACAACTCTCTTCTGGATGTATTGGAAAACAAAAATACACCAAAGACAGATTCTCAGCTGGAATACATGGAATCATTGCGTAATGAGATTGAACGCTCACTTTGTTCTCTGACAGAACGTCAAAAAGATGTTATCAAACTTTATTTTGGTATCGCTCACGAGCACCCAATGTCTCTAGAAGATATTGGAGAAAAATTTGGTCTGACTCGTGAACGTGTTCGCCAGATTAAAGACAAAGCCATCAACAAATTGCGTACCTCTACTTCTAAAAGTAAATTACTGAAAGTATACTTAGGCAAATAAGCTTTTGAAGAACTAAAATATTAATCCCCTCTCCTATTTTATATAAGAGAGGGGATTTCTTTTTATCCCTTGTATATTCTATATACTCTTATGCAAATAGAAAGTTATACAACTCCTCTATTTTTGCTACAGGGATAATTTCTACACTATATTTCTTAGGATCAATTCCTTTCATATTGAACTTAGACACAAAAATCTGCTTGAATCCTAAGCGACTTGCCTCTGCAATACGCTGTTCTGCTCGTTGTATAGAACGTATTTCGCCAGAAAGCCCCACTTCCCCCGCAAAACAAATATCATTCGGTAAATTGACATCCTCTAAAGAAGAAATCAAGGCACTCACAATTGCCAAATCAATAGCAGGGTCATTTACTTTGATCCCCCCTGCTATATTCAAGAATACATCATTGCTACCAAACTGAAACCCACATCGCTTCTCGAGTACTGCTAAGAGCATGCTCAGTCTTCTCAAATCAAATCCTGTTGCAGAGCGTTGTGGAGCAGAATAAACCGCCGTACTGACCAATGCTTGTGTCTCAATCAACATTGGACGAATACCTTCTACGGTAGCCGAAATAGCAGAACCGCTTAGTCCATCTTCCATCTGAGATAACAGCAATTCTGAAGGGTTGGAAACTTCTCGAAGTCCTGTTCCTTGCATTTCATAAATCCCAATTTCATGTGTAGAGCCAAAGCGATTTTTGATCGTTCGCAATATTCGGTGCGTATAATTTCGGTCTCCTTCAAACTGCAAGACAACATCTACAATATGCTCCAATATCTTAGGTCCAGCAATAGAGCCTTCTTTATTGATATGCCCAATCATAAACACAGGGACACCACTTTCTTTAGCAAATCGCTGAAATTCACTGGCACATTCTCTTACCTGCGAAACAGAACCCGCTGGAGACTCTACATAGCTAGACATCATCGTCTGAATAGAATCTATAATCAACACATCTGGCTCTAATAACTGAGCCTGCATCAGTATATTCGCCAAACTCGTATCTGACATAATATAACAGTCCGATAAGGATTTGCCCAATCTATCTGCACGCATTTTGATCTGCTCCTCACTCTCTTCCCCAGAAACATACATGACTTTGACAGGCAAAGAAAGTGCCTGTTGCAACATCAGGGTGGATTTACCGATCCCTGGTTCACCACCTATCAAAACAATAGAACCACCTACAATTCCGCCTCCCAATACACGATTCAGTTCTTCATCATGTGTCGCTCTTCGTTGTGTGTTTCCAGTCTCTATCTTAGAAAGTTTGCGAGGATGTGGTTTATCTTTTTTGGTACCTTTTCTCCAAATTTTCTTTTGTTCTTGCTTAGGAGATTCTTTTACAATTACTTCTTCCTGTATTGTATTCCACTCCTTACAAGCACTACATTGCCCTGCCCATTTTTGGTAGGTAGTTCCACAACTAGTACACGCAAATATCTTTTGAACTTTAGCCATTTAAAAAAATAATTAACAATTAATAGTATCCATTAAAGGTACTTTTTATAAAACTACTTCAAAGCAACTGTTTTCATTGGTATTAGCCTCCAACGACACCTTGCATCAATAAAGCACAAACAATAGCACCATAAGTTCCTAAAGCATAACCCAACACCGCCATCAAAACACCTACTGGAGCTAATGCAGGACTAAAGGCAGAGGCGACCACAGGAGCAGATGCTGCCCCTCCAATATTAGCCTGACTCCCTACCGCTACAAAGAAGAAAGGAGCTTTGATTAATTTGGCTGTTACTAGTAGGATAATCACATGTACTAACATCCAAGTAATTCCAATGGCAAACAAACCAATATTGTCCCAAACTTGCCCTAGATTCATTTTCATACCTATTGTAGCTACCAGAATATAGATAAATACAGAACCCATTGTAGAAGCACCTACCCCTTCTAGTTTCCGAGCTTTAGTGAAAGAAAGTATCAATCCCACTGTCGTGGAAACAATAATTAACCAAAAGAAACCAGATAATAAAGAATCTAACCCAGCATCTCTAAGAGCAACTCCATAATTAGTATCCAAATAAGGCACTACTGTGTCTGCTACCAAATGAGCTAAGCCCACAGCACCAAAAGCCAATCCCCCTAATAGAAAATTAGTCGTGGTAGTTGGCATTTGGGCCACACTTTCACGATACTCACTGACTCTTTGTTTGAGGTCTTCTATAGCAGAAGCATCCGCTTTGAGCCAACCATCAATCTTGCCAGACATATTCGCTCCATACAATAGTAATCCCATCCATATATTCGCTACTACAACATCTACTACGATCATTGTCGCAAAAAGGTTATCTTTTACTTCAAAAACTTCTTTCATAGCGGCTTGATTGGCTCCACCTCCAATCCAAGATCCAGCTACCGTCGACAATCCCCTCCACAATTCATCGGGAGTCACTGCTACTATATCAGAAGAAAACCATGATGTCACCATCAATGCAACAGGACCTCCTAGAATAATTCCAACCGTAGCGGCCAAAAACATAATCAATGCTTTAGGCCCTAGATTAATCAATCCTTTGAAATCTATACTCAAGCACAACAGTACTAATGATGCAGGCAATAAGTATCGAGAAGCCATAAAATATAGTTTCGTTTTCTGAATAAAAGGCTTATAAACACTTGATTCCATGCCTATTCCTTCCAAAAAACCTTTTATTTCCTCAAAAGACATTGCTCTCAACGCCACTTCATCAAAAACGACATTCCTAGCTTGCAGAAATTCTATTAAAGCATCTCCTTTAAAAAACTCTGGTGCAATAACCCCAAGTGGATAATTAAGCAAAGCCGGCAAAAAGTAACACAATAATAATCCTGGGACAAAAGTGTAAAACTTTTTCCAAAAGGTGGTTTGTAAGCTCGAAGTATAAAAAATTCCAGCCAGAGCTAACATCAGTATTCCAAATACCGATGCATCATTTGTAATTAATGGTTCCATATCGTTATAAATAGTCTAAAAACGTGTTTAAATTAATAAGGCTTGAGGTCTAGCATTTTGCGAATGCGATATTCGACTTTTCGGTACAGGGAAGGTTCATAACCTTTGTGCCAAGGAGCTGGGTAATATTTCAAGGTTGTTTTTTCTTTCTTATTCCCAGCTTTGCCTGCCGCTATGTGAGCATTTATTTGATTAGCAATATGAGGAAAAAATTGATACTCATTTAGAATTCGCCTTCTAGCTTCTTCAATCGCAGCTCTGCCTTTTTCCCAAGCATTATCATCTATCGCTTTTTTAATAATTTGCAATGCCTCTTTAGGTTTCTTAGGATCTATCAGAATCATCGACTCTTTAGGGAAATAATCGGTAATATTAGGTGCTCCAGCATAAATCGGCATTGTCCAAGAAAGAAAACAGTCTGTTATCTTCTCCGTCCAATAATGATCATAATAGCTATTTTCAATGGCAATAGAATATTTGAAAGGGTATAATATTTCAAATTTATCGTCATTAGGCATTGGGCGAATCCCTCGACCATAAGTTTCTACATCAAAACCCAATTGTTCTAATTCTTTTAGTAACGCCAAGCGTTCGGCATGTCCAGGTTTCCAAGTAAGATTAGACGTAATACACGAAACTGCATTTTTTTTCTGTAGAGCATTATCAGGCAAAGACAAAAGCTCCGTATAGCTCTTTTTGACAAACCAAGGAAATGCTCCTTGAGCTTTGACATGATCTTTCCCATAGTTTTTGGGATGTTGCGTAATCAGTTTATCGTATTGTGTATACGAAGGGATAGCAAATCGATTGGTATGAATAGGGGGTTCTCCTGACATCAGCCACTTATTCCCTTTCGGACATTCTATTGTAATTTCTCTCAACAACCAATTATAAACTAAAAAAAAATCACAAGACTCTAATGGAGTACCATTATCATTGACTCCATCAATAACAAATCGTACATTATCCCATACTCCATCTCCCAAAGGAGTTTGTCGGAGCATTTCATAATTGCCCTGCCATCCACAATGCACTCGCACTAGTATTTCTGTTTTGTCATCCATAGTCTCCTATATCTCTATTTAATTTAAAAAAGAGTTGTTACACAAAAGTAGTGCTTTATAAATGATATTCTGAAAAAGAGTTTGCGAAAAATAAAAAATCATTATTTGATTGCTTTTCAAGGTTTTTAGCGACATTTGCAAATTACATAGCTATATTATTTCACCGAATCTGCTCTTCTTCTACGATGCTTTTTAATTCTATAGATTTTGCCATTTTCTTACCTGTTCTATTTATCCTGTATTGGTTTGTTTTCAACAAAAATTTACGTTTACAGAATCTTTTAATTGTAGGAGCGAGCTATTTATTTTATGGCTGGTGGGACTGGCGTTTTTTATCCCTCATTTTTTTCAGTACTATTTGTGATTTTTATATAGGTCTTCGGCTAAAGGATGAGCAAGAACTTAAAAAACGGAAGTTTTTTCTATGGACGAGTATCTTTGTCAACCTAGGATTCTTAGGATTTTTCAAGTACTATAATTTCTTTGCTGATAATTTTGTAACTGCCTTTACATTCTTAGGAGGTAATATCAGTCCTAGCACCCTTAATATTGTCTTGCCTGTCGGGATTAGTTTTTATACTTTTCAGACACTAAGTTATAGTATAGATGTTTATCGCAAAAAACTAGCTCCTACCGAAGACTTCGTAGTATTTGCGTCTTTTGTGAGCTTTTTCCCACAGCTAGTAGCTGGTCCTATTGAGCGTGCCACACACCTGCTTCCCCAATTCACCAAACCACGTGTATTCGATCACCCTAAAGCAGTAGATGGCATGCGTCAGATATTATGGGGGCTATTCAAGAAGATGGTTATTGCTGACAACTGTGCAGAGGTTGCTAACTATATCTACAACAATTCAGGCTCCTTAGATGGCAGTGTCTTGATATTAGGTACTATCTTCTTTGGGTTCCAAATATATGGCGATTTTTCTGGTTACTCAGATATTGCCATAGGTACTGCTAAGCTTTTTGGGTTTGACTTAATGCAAAACTTTGCCTTTCCTTTTTTCTCTAGAGATATGGCAGAATTCTGGCGAAGATGGCACATTTCACTCTCCTCATGGTTTAAAGATTATTTATATATTCCTCTAGGTGGTAGTAGAGGAGGGACTTCTATGCGAGTCAGAAATACCTTCATTATATTTATCGTCAGTGGCTTTTGGCATGGAGCCAACTGGACCTTTGTTTTTTGGGGAGCACTCAATGCTTTCTATGTCTTGCCCGTGCTCCTTTCTAGTAATAAAAACAAGAATTTAGATATCGTTGCTAAAGGAAAATATCTTCCAAGTTTAAGAGAGTTCATCGGCATCTTCATTACTTACTGTATGACACTAACCGCATGGATTTTATTTAGGGCTGAAAATCTGCATCATGCCTATACCTACACAATGGGTATTCTGTCTTGGTCTACCTTTACTTTGCCAATCTTCCCTAAAACAGATAAAGCAATTCTAACATTGCTTCTAATTAGTGTTTTTGTGGTAATTGAATGGCTGGGAAGAACAGATAAATTTGCAATTGAAAAAATAGGACTGCAATGGCCATTATTGGCTCGATGGACTTTTTATGCTTTCATTGTGTTTGCTATTGGTATGTTCATGCAAACAGAAGAAACGCCATTTATTTACTTTCAATTTTAACTCTCTATTTGAGCTATGAAAAAATTCTTGCAACACTGTATTTTGTTCTCAATATTTACGGCTTCTTTTTATATCGTAATGGTGGCCCTTGGGGGAAGATATGCTCATCCAAGATTACAGCAGAACTTGAAGTATAAAAAAGGGTGCTATGGTCATTTGTACACTAGACTAAAAGAAGCAAAAACAACCCAAGGGGTAGATATTCTATTCTTAGGTTCTTCTTTGGCGTATAGAGGATTTGATACTAGAATATTTGCTGATAGTGGCATCACCTCTTTTAATCTAGGTTCTAGTGCTCAAACTCCCTTACAAACATTAACCCTAATCAAACGCTATCTAGACAGTATACAACCTAAAAAAGTAGTCTATGAAGTCTATCCAGCTACCTTTACTTTCAATGGTCTAGAGTCTGCCTTGGATATTATTGCTAATGATAAAATAGACTTCCTTTCGTATCAAATGGCATTTAGACTCAATGATATTGTGGCATGGAATACGCTGATTTATGGACATTCTAGGGATTTGCTCCAGAGTGATGCCCTATTTGAAGAACCTGCACAAATAAAAAAAGACACTTATATTGCAGGAGGGTATGTCGCTAGAGAACTAGAGTACTTTGCATCTAAAAATGAATTTGAGAACGATACGCTTTCGATTAAAGATCACCCCTTGAGTTATTTCACACAGATCGTAGAGGAAATCAAAAAACGAGATATTGAGTTGATATTGGTATTTTCGCCTGTCTCCCAAGAACTTTATCAAACAATATCCTTTCCAGCTGACTTTAATTTTGATTCTTTGATGTCTCAACATGCCTCTTATTACAATTTTAATGAGCTTATGACAGTAGATGACTCTCTTCACTTTTATGATGGCATTCACCTCAATCAAGAGGGCGTTCAACTTTTCAATCAAAATTTAATTAAAAAGCTCAAACAGAATCACTATTCTAATATTCAATAGAATAAAGTTTTTCAATGTATCAATTTTATGCTATCGCGAACTTTGATAGCATTTTTTCAGTTTCATAGAAGGAAAATTACATTTATACTAAGAGGTTGTTCATAAAGTCTCTTCCTGTCCAAATGAAATCATCTTTTTTTGTTAGAAACGGACTTTTAAAATAACTTCTATTACACAATATTCATATTATGCTTGCATCTGCATTTGCTTATTTACTCACCTTTATCCTTGCCTTTACCCTTGTACTCTTGACAGCTTTCTTATTACGGATCGTATTGATTCTGATAGCCTCTAGGATTTATGCCGCTGTGAGTGGCAATAAAGATCCACAAAAACTAATTATGACTTCCATCAAATTTGTACAACCTGCTGGTTTTTTGAGTAGTATTTTTCATGGATATTTTGCTCTAGCATTAGGAGTAGTAGTACTCAGAGGATTTGAGGTTCATATTGATTGGTTTTTAGGAGCTTTTCTGACTACTAGCTTTGTTTTATTTGGCTTAAGGAACATCCAAAAACCCCCAAAAGTCAAACTTAATGAAAATAGTAATCTACATCAAGTCAATAGTGACACTACCTTGATTATTGACCCAGAAGTACAGCAAGCCAACCCAATGGACAACATGCAAGAAGAGCTAAAAAATCAACTAAAAGGTAGAATGCAAGAGTTCATGCAGGGTAATACTATTGTTGGGTTGATTGGTAAAGTAACAGGTGTTGTCTTAGCTACATTCAATTACATTCCACTCTAAGCACTCTCCTATCTGCTTCTTGTACTTGATGCCATAACCTAAGACTCTAAATATGCCTACTTCCCAACATTGTAAAAACTGCCAATCTACTATTCAAGAAGATGAAAATTTCTGTAGTATTTGTGGACAGAAAAAAGTACTCCCACCTTTATCCCTTGGATTTCTAATTAGTGATTTTTTTCAGTCATTATTTTCGTTTGATTCCAAACTTCCTCATACTTTATTGCCTTTACTATTCCACCCGGGAAAGTTAACGCTGGAATATATTCAAGGGAGAAGAAAACAATACTTTTCTCCTATTAAGCTATTCCTATTTTTATTGACCATAAGTCTCATCTTGTTCACCATCTCTGGTGAAGGTGATATTATTGAGCTGAAAGCATTTGAAAACAGCCCTATTGCTCAAGAAAACCTAGAAGCACAACAATATGCAGATAGTATTTTGCTTGACATAAAAGCTATCCACTTAGACTCTACGATTCAAAATCAAATTGATACGGTATTCTATCTCCGAAAGAAAACAAATATTACAAAGGATTCTATAAACGTGATGTTCTTTGACAAAAACTTCAAAATAGACCACAAAGACATATTGACCTATGAGTTTGATTCTCTAGCATCCAAATATAAAATTGAAGGCTTTTGGGAACGACTGTTTACCCGACAGCTCATCAAGAGCAATACCTCTTCCAATGATTTCCTCTATTATTTCATCAATCATATTTCGTGGGGCATTCTATTTATGATACCCTTATTGGGGATAATGGTCAAATTGCTATATATAAGGCGTTCTAAATACCTAGTTGAACATTTTATATTCTTACTACACTTACATAGTTTTTTACTAGTTGTCCTGTTATTAGATCTTGGATTATACTCCCTAACAGAATATTCCTACAATGGATTTATTCCTATTTTACTATTTATAATTTACACTTGGGGAGCTTTGCACAAGGTCTATCAACAATCTAAGGTAAAAACTACTCTAAAATGGATCGCATTCTTTTGTATTTATCCATTTATGGGTTTACTAACTTTTCTATTACTTTTACTCCTTACCTTTTTATTGTTTTAGACATAAGTAGGAAGCCGCAATTGGTTTAGAGCATGTTTAAACGTCTTTTTGTGGGTTTAATTGCAGCCAAAAACTATGTATATACTTTAAATACTGATTTAACCAATCATAACTTAATGTCTGTGGTGTAATCTGAAGTAAAAAATTTTCTGCAATGAGTCCAAGAAAGACTCTAGCAAAAAAATGTTGCTCTGATAATCCAAAAAAAGATCCCCATTGGGGCAACATAGCGGTTTCTATTTTACTAAATGCATCTGTGAAACATGCTTGATAAATTGCATTATCTCTATGTATTCGAAGTTGTTTGTGAAAAAATAAATCTGTCTGGTGAGCTAAAAATAAGTGAAATAAATCTGGACGTATATTTTGACACTGTTGTATCTTTTCAGCCATTTGATCGACACACTCCATGTGATAAGCTAATAAAGCCTGTTCGAAGGCTTCCATACCACCAAAGTGATAATAAAAAGAGGATTTATTTTTGCCAATGACTCGACTTAATACTTCTACTCTTAGGCTACCACTACCTTCCATAGCCATCATCTCATACCCCTTCTCTATCCACTCTAGTTTTGTTGTCCGTTGCATTGTAGATTAATATTTCAAGTGATAAGTAAATATGATTAGAGCATGTCTAAAAGTTAAGTTCTTAGACATACTTTTAGCCTTTTTTGTCTCCAAAAAGCAGTATATTCCGTTTTATTAGGGTTTATTTACAACCTAATAATAATACGGATAATTGACAAAGAAGAATTAAAGAATAGAATTCTGAAAGTCACCTAACTCTTAAAAAACGACCTATCATGAGGAACCTACTCCATAGCCTACTATTGCTCTGCTTTTCAAGCACTACTCTTTTTGCTCAACAAGCAAAATTATTAGAACAACCTCATTTAGAAACAGTTGCCACTTTTGATACCTTAGTCCCTCCCAATCAGATTTACCTACATATTGGTCTGGCTGAATATGACACTAAAGACAAAATACAAATTGAAACATTAGAACAAAAGATGGAAAAGGTCTTTGAGACCTTACAAATTGATGTTGTCAAACAACTGAAAGTACTGGATATCTCTAGCAATTTTAAACGCTATTTTCTGACCAATAAAAAAATCCTCAAAGCAAAATCGTACGAACTACTCGTATATGATGCCACTACTGCTATGCAGGTCGTCCAGTTGTTGGAAATGGAAAAAATATCCAATGTCAAGGTCCATAACTTGAAACATTCTGAAATGGACGCCATCAAAAGAACCGCTAAATCTAGAGCAACACAAGCTGCTAAATTGAATGCAGAAGCCATGCTTCAACCACTCAATCAAAAGATTAAGTCTGTTCTGTATGTTACAGATTCTGAGAGTAGTTTCTATAATAACGATTATGATAAAATTACAATAAATCAAATTCCTCTAAAATCAAGTGAATATAGAGACTTTTTTGATATAGAAGACGAAGGGGGTTTTGATATCAAAAATGAAGACATTAAATTTTTGGAACTGAAAGTAACCATGGAGGTCAAAGTTATATTTGCCATTGAGCCTTCCAACTAAACACTACGTATTACCAAGGTTTGATTACAAAATCAATGGATTCGGTATGGTGCCGAATAGAAGTATGAGGAGTAACATAAACTGTAATATTCTCGTTTGTCTCTAATCGAAAAAGGCAATAGCAATGCTGAATATCCAATACAGTGATCTTGGTATCTTGGCAACTCAAATTACTTAATCTTCGGGTATCTCTCAAATTCAAATGATCTATCTGAGTAGACTCACAATAAAGTCGTTCGAGTGCTCCATTATCCTCCAAATCAAGTTGAAGGAGCGGTGTATGATCACATCTCACACCAAGTAGTTTTTGATGCCTGCTCAAATCTAATACTGAAAGTGAGGTAGACTCACAATTCAATTGAATGAGCCGACTAGATTCTTTAGGAGGTAATTTCAAAGTAGTTACTGGTGTATTCCCACAGTAAAGCTGTTCTAAGCTCAACTGATTCGAACAATCTAGAGACTTTATAGCAGTATGCTCACAGTTAATTACAATCAACATCGGGTTGGACTCCAATCTCAACGCTATCAAATCGGTGTGTTCACAGTACAGTTTCTTTAGTTTAAAATTAGAAGTCAAATCCAATTTTTGGATAGAAGTATGTTTGCAGTCTAGTTCCAATAAATCTGTATTACCACAAAGATCTAGGTTAGTAATACGAGTATGGTTCATGGATAATTTTTCCAGTACTTTATTCTGTGTCAAATCTAACTGTTCTATGCTAGTATTAGAACAATTAAAAGACTGGAGCAATGGGTTTTGAGTAACATCAATTTGTGTTAGGGAAGAATGCTGCACCTCCAAATCTGTCAAGTTGGGCTGTTGACTTAGATCAATAGCAGTAATATTTTTAGCTCGTTCGAGTGACAGATATTCCAATTTAGTGTTTTGACTCAAATCAAGCTGCCCTCCTACATGGACAAAATCTACGTGTCGTGCATATAATTCTCTCAAATTGATGTGATAACGAAAACAAAGTACCTCTGGAACCGTTCCTAACCTGATAGAAATCAAAAATAAGCGTTTGACATTGGTAATCCAATATACATTTTCTGTCGTCAGCTCTTTGTCTTCAATCTTTTCGTACTGATACATGGTCTCCAACGAAGGCAGCCACAACTGGTGTAGCTTCTGGTACAAACCATTGCTTTGAGCCAAATTCAATCCTAAAGTAATATGATCTTTATCTCCTGTCAGAAGAAGTTGTTCTAGTTTTTGTAAATTTTCGTCTAACATAACTTTTAGGTATTAAGGACAGCTATCAACTCGTCATAAGATGGATGAACAGTTGCTTTTTTACTATTAATCGTTGGCATTAGCCAATTGAAAAACCAATATCGTCTTTTAAGGGCAAAAGTTTCCTTCCCCTTATCTATTACTCTGATCTGTTTGAGTTGACATTGATGTCTTTTTCTTTCTTTATTCAAAATAACCAACTGATCTTTTTGAATTTTCAGGGTCAACTCCTGTGTTTCTTTTCTAAAATACTTCACGATAAACCATATAGTACTTACGAAAATGAGAAAAGCCATAATCTTAATTTCGTACGACCAGAGCAATACTATTAAAAAAGGAGATACTAACATCATTATTGTTTCCAGATTTTCACTCTTGACAGGTTCGTCTATCACCGTAAAAAAGACCTCCTTATATTCTTCTCCCAGTATCTGGTGGTCATCTAACAATTCCATATACAATACTTTTTTATAGCTGGACAAATAAATCTATTTCCAAGAATAATCAAACAAACGATTACCCTATCCCTATAATCAATGATTCAATATAATAGCATGTTTTCTGCTAATACTCCTATTACCAAACAAGACCTACTCTCAACATAATAGTTGATACAAAAATCTCTTTTCTCTTTATTTTTTTTACATTTTGTCCTCTTATTCTCTCATAAAAAACAATTCTAATTACTCATGAATAGACTTTTAATCTGGACGACTATCCTTAGTATTTTGTCTGCTATCCTATGGTACGAATGCTACTGGAAAGTAGATTTCAACCAAGAAGCACATTGGGCTGCTTATGGTCAATTGCAAGGCAATATACACGAAAAAAGACTAAACTTCGAACAAGACTGGAAAACACACCCCCAGAAAAGAGAGTATTTACGTCAAGCAGCTAAAGATTATATTTACCAAACGCTAACTGATTCTTTATTCAAATATTGGTATGGCACCCCTTGGGATTTCAATGGCACTACCCAAAAGCCACGCGGTGGAAAGATAGCTTGTGGTTATTTTGTGACCACAACCCTATCCCACCTCCAATTTTATTTACCACGGGTAAAAATGGCTCAACAAGCTGCCTCTCGTATCATCCGTTCGCTCTGTCCGAAATCTAGCATCAAAGTGTTCAATCAATTACAACAACTCCAGCAACACCTTTCCAAACAACCTGATGGAATTTATATCATTGGTTTAGACACCCATGTAGGATTTATGTGGAAAACTAATCAGGAACTTTATTTTGTCCATTCGAGTTACTCTGGACAACGTCAAGTGAGCAAGGAAAAGTGGAACGAATCTCAAGTATTGGGCAAATCAAAGCTGCTAATGGTTGGCAATCTGACCGACAATACTCAATTGATTGAAGATTGGATTTTGGGTCGAAATATTGCTTTGAGTAAGTAAACTCAGGAAAAATTCTATCCAAAAATAAATATCTTTTTTGACTTGCTCTATAAGTATTTGATTATCAATCATAATAACCACCATCAATCATTCTATATCTAATAGATACTATTTGCTGTTTGTTTATGTGTCTATAAAGACTTATATTTAGCGTTATTCTTTTATAAAAAATCACTAATGAAAATTAATCCAAAATTGGCGAAGAAGCCAGAAGATTTGAAGAAGCTTCCTTTCAAGTCCTATAAACCACTGCTCAAAAAAATTCTCAATACATTTGAAAACGAAACCTCTAAAGAAGAACCCACTGATTTTATCTTGATGGGGAAATATAGTTTTGTAGATAAAGCTACTCAAGAACTTCCCCTTTTGATACTAGGAAACTGGAAAAGTGAAATGAAAAATTTTGCTAAACAAACAGTTGTCAAACGTAAAGAAAAGGACTCTTTGGTGGGTAAAGCCTATTATGCAGGTAAAATAGATGGGAAACATACTATACAACTACTAATATGGAAAGGAAAAGGGAAAGAACCTTTCCTGCACAAAATTATAAAGAAAATCTTGCCCAAGAACTTTGTCCTTCGATTTGGTGTAGTCGAAGAGGATACCTATCAAGAAGAACCAACTCCTGATATCCAACAACAACTCCAGATCAGCGATACTTCTACTACTGTTATAGAAAAAACAGGATATGATGTGGATGGCAATCCAGTTAATATTCCTGCTAATACGAATATGGCAATTCTCCAACGAGGAGAAGTTTACCAATTTATGGCATTTGTCAACCAAAAGATGGTCTACCTAGAGGTTCCACAACAAGAGCTGATGACCACCATGACCGTAGAACTACCTACGGTAGAAATCGAAGCGAAAGATGACTACAGTTTAGAACGTCTGAAAGCATTAAAAAAGAAAGACTGGGAAGGTACTTTCAGTATGTTTGTAGATGTCAGTAGTGCCAAAATAGTAGGTATACTAAAGTCATTTACAGTAGAAGAGCAGCAGGCTTTCTTGACCAATGGTGGTCTGAACAAATTCATGGAATGGGAGCTAAATACCACTGATATAATTAGTGCTATCAAAGACTGGGATATTCCAGTCGTCGATAAACTAAAAATTATTGCTGCTGAAAGAAAAAATCGAAACGAAGAACTCTCGTACGAAACACTTCGTCCACTATTAGTAGCAGGCGATTGGTCAGATTTTGATATTAAAAAATATCATAAGCTACTCTCTTTCCGCAAGAACCCTACTAGCATTGCAGCATTTGTAAGAGATGCCTCTATTCCTAAGAGTACTAAGAAAGAACTCATACAGAAGTATTGGAAAATTGCTCCAGCTACTAATCTGCCTCAACCACTATATGATGATTTGGCAGAAAAAGAACGCACCTTAGAATTTGGACAAGATGCCATAGATGCCGCCATAAGAGTAGAAGAAAAAAAGGCAAAAGCAGAGGATCATAAAAAAATCATCACATGGTTTCACAAAAATGCCCTAAAAGAGACACACGCTGTCTTAGATATTAGTGAAATGCAATTAAAATCCATTTTGCATAATTATGCAGGTGGTCTGTTCCAGCAATTTAAGGCAGATTTTTTGGCATTGATGGACACCCCTTACGCAAGTGGATACTATACACTACGACAAGCTGTTATGAATCCCAATCCTCAAGGAGGACGTAATGGAAGAATACAAGCAGCTACTGTACTAAAAGATACCGTTCAGAGACAACTTGCCCAAAAGTATCCTATTATTTACGCTTTCAATAAAGATTATACCTTTGAAGGGTACAAAAAACTGATTCAACTACTAGAAAGCAATGACACAGATGCCCTGCAAAACCATCTTGAAGACAAAGTAATTGATATTCTAGAAAACATTGATACCGTACGTCAAGAGCTGCGAGATAATCCCGATTATATCTGGGCGTTAGACTCTATTATCAGGAGTACTTTTAATGATTTGGGTATCAACCCCAAATCACGAGTTGGACAAATTATAATCGCTAAAAAAGAAGCTCACCAAGCTAGTGAAGATAGGATAAGTATGATACTTGCTGGACTATCAGTAGGTTTAGGTGTAGCAGCAGCATATGCTTCTGGTGGACTATCGCTCCTCCTCACGGCGGGAGCAGCTGGAGTGGGAGTATATGATCTCAATAGAGAGCTCCATACTTACACCATAGAAGAAGCTGCTGCTAATGTCTCCTTAGCTCAAGCCAAGGCATTAACCACCAAAGAACCTGAGCTACTTTGGGTAGCACTAGCAGCACTAGGTGCCTTGGGAGATGTAGCCGCTGCCGCTAAAGTTCTCAAAAATGTCAAAATTGGTAAAATTGAGAAGCTGTCTGATGTAGACAAGTACACTGACAAAGTAGCTAGACAACTTGCCATCGAAAAGAATATTCCGTTTGATGAAGCTCCTGATAGTGCCTTTCAGAAACTCAAAAAAGTAGTACAAGAAAATGCTATAAAACACTTTGAGACCTTAGCCAAGGAAAAATCAGCCAAAAAAGAGCTGGCTCAAAAAAAAGTAGAAGCTGCGTGGAAAGAGTTTGTCAGTCCCCAATTATATGGCGGGACACTTGAAGGCATTGCTGCTAACAAACTAGCAAAACTTACTTTATTTTTCAAAGAAGCGATCAAAGCTGGAGCAGAAAATCTACCAGAAGCCATGAATAAAGTGGGTGGCAAGGTAGATGGGTTGCTTGCAAAAGTAGGTATAGAAGTAGCAGAAGAACAAAAACTGAAAGAACTACAAAAGATATTTGAAGCAGCACGAGAGGCTGTGCGACAAGAACAAAAAGTACTAACAGCAGCCGTAGATAATCTACAAGCACTCAACAGTATTCCAGAAGAAGAAGTATTCAAAAACCAAGACGCCATCCAAAAGGCATGGAAAGAATTTGTAGATAAAGCTCCTCCCCTAGAGGTAGATGTGAAAGGTAAAATTATGCCTTTAGCTTTTGATGAATCTGGTCAAATGCTCACCAAAAATAAAAAAGGAAAATGGGGTAAGGCGAGTACTCGAGAGCGAAAAGATATTTATCAAGCAATGAAAGTGGAACACATTGCAGAAAACCATACGCCAGAAGTAGCCTTTGACAAAGCAATGGGGAGAGTCACTAAAAAGAAAAATGGTCAATTTACCAATGCTCCTCAAAATGGGCAATTCACCAATGATGAAACTTTATTCAGAGCCTTGCAGTTTGTAGAATTGAAGTGCTTTGATGCAGAAGGTAATTTAGATACTGCTAATCTACTCCAAAAGGGTATTTTGGAACTTAGAAGCCAAAATATTAGTAAAAAATTCAGTGTATATGCTTTAAACATTCCTATCACCCAAGATCAAGGAAAAGTATTTCTGAATACTCAAAGAAAAGCACTTCCGACATGGGTCAAAAACCCTAAATTCCCACAGCCCAATAACAGCAATTTAGAACACGTTGCTGAAATTCCAGCGACAAAAATAGTGGTAATTATAGAGGAAGAGGAAGGTGTAGCTAGAATTGTAACCATGTATCCACAAAGTGTTAAAGATTACTAAAATATGAAAATGAAAAAATTTAAAATAGACTATAAAGTAAATGACTATACCCCTGATTACCTACCTGAGTATGAGTTTGATAGGGAAAATGATTGTATTTCTAGTGTACACCAAGGTATTAAACATTTAGTATTCAAGGATTATGTCTTGAATATTCGGGTAGGCGACTACTGCTACCCCATTGATAAAATCCATCAGCGACATATGGATTTGAAGCTCGAAAAAGTAATGGAATACTTACTAGGGATAAGAACAAAGAATGAGGAGATAAAAAACGAAGAAGATGCCGAAGATACTTTTCTAGGGTTAGAAGCTGGAGACAAACTAACCTACTATTCCATAGAAGCATTAGGATTTGATAGGTACTATCCCACTTGGTATTTTATCTATCAAGAAAATAGTGACAAAGTCAAAGTTTATGTCAACGAATATGTCTATGACACTCCAAACTATATGAGTCGTGGGAGAAGCTATAATGTCCGTCCTCCTTGGGAAATCATAGAGGGCGAATATAAGCCCCTCGAGTATATGCTCTGTAGCAAAAAACAGATTGTGACTGAGTTCTATCAGATGTACCTCAAAATGGCTCAAGACCTCCTCAAAGTCTATCCTGAGTACTTTGAAGATGGCGGCGAAGCTGACTACAACTATGCCCGATGGAAAGAGCGTATGGCTCAGTACAGAGCTGTTATTCAGGCGATGTAATACTAGAAATAGAGCAATGCTGTCTATCAGTATGGCTCTGTTTTTTGTTTATTCCATAGCATGTTTCAAATTATCTATTTCAAAAATTGACAATTTAGTCTATCAAATTTATAGTAGTACGTCCTTGATTACAAAAAGTAAAACGTATCTTTGTGCTCCAAAATCATAATACAATAGACTAATGAAGACTAGAAGCCACAAACAAGATAAAGTAAATGTTATTACCTTAGGATGCTCCAAAAATATGGTGGACTCTGAAGTAATGATGCACCAGCTCCAAGCTAATGATTTTGAGGTGGTACATGATAGCAATGATAATGATGCTAACATTGTTATTGTTAATACTTGTGGTTTCATAGATAGAGCGAAAGAAGAATCTGTCAATACTATTCTGCAATATGCAGATGAAAAATCGGCAGGAAATATCGACAAACTCTATGTTACAGGATGTCTATCGGCTCGTTACAAAGAAAATCTGGAAGAGGAAATCCCTGAGGTAGATGCTTATTTTGGTACCGTAGAGCTACCCGCACTACTCGAAAAACTAGAAGCTGACTACAAACACGAATTGGTAGGAGAACGTATTTTGATGACGCCTCCTCACTATGCTTACCTGAAAATTTCGGAAGGCTGTAATCGTACTTGCTCTTTCTGTGCCATTCCACTGATGCGTGGAAAACACATTTCTAAATCTATTGAGGACTTAGTAAAAGAAGCCAAAGGTTTAGCTCGTAATGGGGTTAAAGAGTTGATGCTCATTGCTCAAGAGTTGACTTATTATGGGCTAGATATTTATAAAGAAAGAAAACTAGCAGAGCTTCTGCGTGCCCTAAGTGATGTAGAAGGTATCGAATGGATTCGATTGCACTATGCCTACCCTAGTAAGTTCCCTATGGAAATATTTGAAGTCATGCAGGAGTTACCAAAGGTCTGTAACTACATTGACATGCCACTACAACACGCTAGTAATAGTGTTCTTGCTCGTATGCGTAGACAAATTACGATAGCAGAAACTACTAAACTGATAGAAGAAGGGCGTAAAATTGTCCCTGGTCTAGCTTTCAGAACCACTTTTTTAGTAGGTTTCCCTGGTGAAACAGAAGAAGAATTTGAAGAAATGGTCGATTTCGTTCGTGAAATGCGTTTTGAACGTTTGGGTGTATTCCAGTATTCTCACGAAGAAAATACGAGAGCATTTGACCTAGAAGATGACATTAGCCCAGAACTAAAAGAAGATCGTGCGGCTCGATTAATGGAAGTACAACAATCGATTTCTTGGGAAAAGAACCAAGCAAAAATAGGACAGACAATGAAAGTATTGTTTGATCGCGTAGAAGGAGAGTTTTTTGTTGGCAGAACAGAATTTGATTCTCCAGAAGTAGACAATGAAGTACTCGTCAGTACTAAAGGTAACTTTGCTCGTATTGGAGACTTCGCCAATGTATTGATTAAAGATGCGACTGATTTTGATTTGTTTGGAGATATTGTCATAGACTAATCTTGATGATGCTCCAACCAGTTTGCTTGTGCTTGATCAAAAAAGTGCATTAACCTTGTGCTATCAGCATCAACATATACCTTAAAGACACTTTGGTCAGAACAATAGACTTGAATATAAGAGGCATAAGTATCCATAGCTCTTCTATCAATTAATTTTAGAGCGTCTATTTCATCGTATGTAGCGGCTTGGACTTTCTCATCTCTGCCATCCTGCCAATAGTGTACTAATCTTTGATTAGTTATCAAATTACCTGCGACTCGGAGTCCTCCAAATCCTGCATTTGTTTCGAATAGTTGAATTTGCTCATCTTTTTCTAGAGGTATAATTGTATTAATATACGCTATATCCTTCATAGTTAAGGTAGCTTCATTTTTACTCCCACAAGAAACTAGAGCGACTACCATTCCTAATAGCAATAATAGATTTTTATTGCACAGGCTTTTGTTCATAAGTGTCAAACAACCCCATTTCGATTCCATTTTCAGCATATTTTTTCAGTATTTGCCTTCTATTTTTGAGTTCGACTTGATCATTATCATTCAAAACAGTATAATTCTTTGCCAAGATGCTGTCTAGCTCTTCGAGCACACTTTCCGCCATCAACCAATAGCGATTGGATAAAGAAATGTCATTGACTAAATTTTGTTTGAGTTCGACTATTTCTTCTGAAAAATAACCACTCGTATCTCGCATGATTGTCATCTCTTGCAGTACTTCGCTATGAATTTCACTCCCCAGTAGGCTACAAGATACCCCTTTATCAATCGGCATTTCCCAGTCATAAAAAGCGTACTCAATACTATCTGTTTGGTAAACTTTCAGAAAAATAGCTATAAAATCATCGTCTGTTACCGTTGGCGTTTTCCGTGTCCACTCTTGCCATATCCTAAAATCTCGATAGAGTGTATATTTTTGCTGCTCTTCTAGATAATGTAATAACAAACCTGGTGTAATTTGATTGAGCCAAAAAAAATCATGTCCTAACTCACCGGAGTGTTGATTCAACTTAATGGCGATACTATCACTTATTGTCTGAGCCCTTGTTACCAATAATCTAAACCCTGACAAGGTTTGTATTTCGGCTACTTCTCTGTTATAAATTTGTAATTGTTGTGCCAAATTCGCCCCTAACAAATTCGCAGCTTTTGGTATCAATACTCTATCCGTCAATACTTCATTATCCTTGGCATCAAAACCAACCGCATTGCCATCTATCCATCCCATCTGGTTATTTCCAAAAACAACTTTTAACCAAGGTACACTGTTCCTTTCACTCCTCTTTTCTCTCATCAACTGATTCGAAAAAACAACACTATCTCCCCTATAATAGGTCATCAGTTCTTTTTTGCCTTCTCCGCATTTATCATAAACAACTGCCTCTGCACTACTAATCCCCATACTGATTGGCATTCCATCTATTCTCTCTAGTACCCAATCCGAACGGAGACTATCTGCCTTATTTTCTGTGTTGACTTCTGTCTCATCTTCTGTTCCTGTCTGGCAACCTATACACCCTATTAGGAGCAATAAAACAATAATTCTATATGGCATATTCTAATTAGATTTGAAGTAGTTGAATTTATCTAAAGTCATCCAAAACGTTGTAGGTAAAGCTCAATAGCAAAAGTATTCCAACAGGAAGAATTATTAATTATCACACTATTAATTATTAATTCCCCCCCTCACAACTAGCTACCAAGGCTTAAATTTTTCTGCTATGACTTTATAATGTTTTTTCTCCTTCCTAGGTCTCAAAAAAACAAGTCCAAAATAAAATAGGTCTATAGTCAGTGTCACACGAGGATGTTTTTGAATAGTAGTCCATGCCGCTTGCATTTCTTCTGACCAATAAATATCATCCAGTACCAATATCGTTTCGTCATGGCTGTAAGCTAGACATTGCTCAAAATAATCCAATGTCGGTTCTTTTTGGTGATTGCCATCTAATAAAGCATAATCCAATCTCCCTAACTGCTGCAATGCCTGAGGTAATGTTTCGGAAAAGTCACCAATTTTCAAATCAATGTTGGTTCCTTTAAAGGTATTAAAATGCTTTTGAGCTAAAGCCCCAATATTGGGACACCCCTCTAAAGTTACCAATGGAGCTTTACGCAACGGCAAATACTGGTACAAGGTATTGATTCCTAACGAAGTTCCTATTTCTAGTCTATTTTGAGGACTAGCCCAGTTAATCAACTGAAACAAAAACTGACATTGCCACTTAGGCGATACAGCATTTTTGGTAATACTTCCAATCGTCCTTTCATTTCCACTGCCCTTTCTAGAACCAGCCCCTAGATCTGTTACTTGAATACTATCTTTTCGCTGCAATAGTAAGTATCTCAAATGCTCTAGAGGTCCAAAATCTATATACTCCTTCCCTGTTAGTAACGTCTCTCTTAGTAGCTCTGCCACAAAAGGGTCCTCTATCTTATTCGCTGGTTTTGCCGCTCTATAATAATTCCAAAAATACTTTACGCTACTCAATGGTTTTCTTTTTCGTTGTTGTAATAACTAGTGTTATCTG
>CAYOJF010000010.1:50292-62648 GCA_964404215.1 uncultured Aureispira sp.
AAATTATTGACCAATAAAGAGACTTTTGCAAACTTAGTCAACTGATACGCTACCCTTGCATTCATTATCAACGAACCATTTGGATTTTCTCTTCGGAAATCTAAAATCTTTGTCTCTGCATTTTGGTTAAATGTTCCTAAATCACCTCGTTCCAAAAATTTGTCAATTGCTTCCATCTGAGATAAATACAAGAAGGTAAATCCAAGTGAAAATCCTTTGAAAGTACCTTGGGCATCTAGTTTGATCGTGTGTCTATTTCTATATTTCAAAATATTTTCCTCTGAAGTGGATAAACTAACGATTTCTGCTCTAGTAGCACTATCTCCAAAGTTTTTATACTGTGGGTTCAATAGTGTATATCCCGCAATCAAATCAATGGACACCATTCCAATATTTCCTTGTCCCATGATCCCCAGATCAAATCCATTGATGATCGTGCTGCCAATATTTTGCACTTGAAAAGCAATACCAAAGTATCCAGGGGCCGCTTGAAACTCCATCATATCATCATATTCAGACCAAAAAGCCGCTAAATCAATAAACCCTTTCCATTTCCCTAACCTAAATCCTTGTTTGACTCCGAACTCAGCCGACCAGCCTGTCTCAGAACGCAAATCTGGATTAGGAATCACGGCTATACCACCAGCTGAAGTCGAAATAAACTTTTCAAGTACAGTTGGAAAACGGTACCCTTGTCCAAAAGAACCTCTCAAGAATGTTCCTTCTGTCAACTCGTAGTTCAGTCCTGCTCTAAACACAGGGCGTCCTTCTGTTATATTGTTCAGAGCCAGTTCTTTGCTATCAAACAATACGCCATCAAAAAATACTTGATAAGCTAATGAATCTGGATATTGTGTAGAATTCAGTTCATATCTGAACCCAAGAGATATATTCAATTTTTTGAAAAATTTCTGATCCAACTGTAGATATACCCCCATATTGTTGTGAGCATATTTATCTCCGGAATAAACATCAGAATCTGAAGTAATATGACTCCCCACAATTCCTGCTGCCAATTCCAGCCCCATCAATTGTTCAAACTTACGTTGAAACTGATACTCTCCATAAACCATATTAGAGCTATTGCTCTGATTTCCTTCATTGTTATTATCAATATAAAAATAACGCAACTGTACTCGATGCCTTCCATCATGATTGTCATACAAGGTCATAGAAGGATCTATGCTCAATCTCAAGTTTTGTCCCCTAGGAGCTGGATCAAAATCAGATTCATACAATCCTAAATTAGGATTAATTCGGGCATGAAATAAGTAGGTACTCTGAGCACCTAGATTCAAATTCGTATTTAGTCCAAAGATAAGTTTTTCGCTATGACGATAACGGAAGTTACCTGTCAATCGAGCACGATTATGATAAGCAGGCATCGAATCTATGGTACCATCAGGTAGCTCTTTGTAGCCTCTCATAAAAGAGCGATTATACGTCAAGTTAGAACCTAATACAATATCAAATTTGCCTGCTTTGCGACGGTGTGCGAACTGCAATCCTGTAGAAAAAGGCATATTTTTTCCTGTCCACCATTTATTTGCACTGTTTTTAGGATCACCGTATACAGTTCCAAAAAGACTTACCTTCGTTAGAGGCTCTTTAAGTGGGTAAGCTGTTCGAATATTGATGACACCATTCAGTGCCGCCGAACCATACAGAGCAGAAGCTGCCCCTTTTAGGACTTCCATTTGAGCGATGTTCTCTGTAGGCAAATCCGCCCAGTTGGGCAAACCTGCGTCTGCCTGCAAAGCAGGCATATCATCCATCAACACTAAAACACGACTACCGGTCCCCTGAGCAAATCCAGCTCCACCTCTAATCGTTACCTGGTCACCCATTGTATTGACTCCAGGTACTTTGTCCAATACCTCATTGACTGCCTGTGCATTGGTGTTCTCGATCAAGCTCGGCTGAATCACCTCAATAGATACCGTTGCCTCCCCTAATGATTTCTCAAACTTAGAACTAGACACGGTTGCCGTACCTAGCATTGTTGCTTCTTCTTTAAGATCAACATTTAGCACCTTGGTTTCTCCTGCCACTACCATCACTTTCTTTTTGGTAGACAAATAACCCAGATACCTAAATTCCAATACCTGCTCTCCTTCAGGCAAGTCAATCGTATATTTGCCATCTATATAATCTGTATTCGTCATTTGATCCCCTACGATTACATTGACTCCCAGCAAGTTTTCTCTAGTAATAGAATCACTAACGACTCCTGTCACTGTTCCTGTTGCTTGACTCAGTACCGTTGTTCCCATGAAAAGAGAGCACAAGAGTACTAAAACTACTATTGATTTGTACATTTTATTTTCTTTTAATCTGGTCTCTCTTCTTACTTTTTGAAAGACACTTTAGAGCATGTCTAAATTTATCTTAATTCGTATGAACGAGTGAATCCTTTAGGATAAATGTATAGCATACATTTAACGAAGTGAACCACTCGTGGGTTGAAATCTCTTTTTCCACTACTTATTACCTATTTTTTAATCAATAGCTAAGGCTATTAACGAAAAAATGAGGCTCAATTAGCAAAAAAATAGTACTCACGTTATCAAAAAACATAATTTTAGACATGCTCTTAAAATTTGTGAGACTACAAATTTAGTCATTTTAGAGTCATATCAATCACGGAATAGTATTTTTTTACCTTATCTACACTGACCCTAGTAATGTAACTTATTAATTGTCAACATAATACAAAGACCCAAAAAGCTAGCTATTTGATTATCTGTTAGAAATGTCGTATTTTTAGAATAACAAAGAATAAAATACTCCTTGAGTAAGAACAGACCCTAAACTAAATAACCTTCCTAGTTGTTATTTCTATATGAAAAAAAAGACCTATCCTTTATATTTATTGATTCTAGTGCTTTTAGTATCGAGTACTTCCATTTGGGCTCAACCCAAAAAGAAAAAATCAAGCTCTTCTAGCAAAGACCAAGGCCCGATACCCTATCGTAATGAACTTTATATTGGCGGTGGTATTCATACACGAGGTTGGAACATACATCTCAATTATGGTTTTATCAAAAGCTATAACAGAACCATGTCCTTCTTTGCAGAATTTGGCGAAATCACACACTCTAAAGAACGCCTCCAACGCTATGATTTATCTGCGATTATAGGAGGAGATTCTAAACCGTTTATTTATGGAAAACGAAATCGCCTCTTTGTCAATCGACTAGGATATACCGAAAAGCGGTACCTATCTAGCAAGGAAAATAGTAATGCCGTTTCATTGGCTTGGACCTATGGAGGAGGAATCTCTTTAGGAATTGTAAAACCCTATTATCTAAATCTGATTTATCGAAATTCTCGAAATATTCCTACAATTAGGGCAGAAAAATATTCTCCTGACAACTGGAACCGTTTCTTGGATCCAGAACAGGTCAATGGACCAGCAGGAGGTAGCTATGGCTGGGACGAAGCACTATTAGAACCTGGTTTTTTTGCCAAAACTGCTCTACTAATTGACTGGGGAGCATTTGACGAAATTGTCAAAAGTGCTGAAATCGGCATTACTATGGATACTTATTTTAATAGAATTCCTCTGCTAGTTTCTGAAGAAAGTACGCCAATATTTATAAATTTGTATCTTCATGTACATCTTGGGAAACGATGGTAAATCGTTTCGCCATTTGTCTATCTTAAAATATAACACATGCACTTAGAGTTGCCTATTGTTCAGGCAAAGCCTGAACGCAAAAAAAAACCAGATTGGCTACGAGTAAAGTTGCCTATTGGTGAAAACTATAGAAATGTTCGTAAAGTCGTAGATGAGTACAAGCTCCATACGATTTGTCAAAGTGGACACTGTCCCAATATGGGCGAATGTTGGGGAGAAGGTACCGCTACCTTTATGATATTAGGTAATGTCTGTACACGATCTTGTTCTTTCTGTGCCGTAGCTACTGGCCGTCCACCAGAATACGATACAGATGAGCCTCAACGAGTAGCAGAAGCGATTCAGATTATGGGAGTAAAACATGCTGTTATTACTTCCGTGAATAGAGATGAACTAAAAGACCGTGGTGCTTCTATCTGGCACGAAACCGTGCGATTGGTCAAAGAACTGTCTCCAAATACAACCATCGAAACACTGATACCCGATGTAAGAGGGAGATGGGATGCTCTAGAAACTATGATTAGTGCTGGACAAGAAGTCGTATCGCACAATATGGAAACAGTGGCGAGTTTGTACAAAAAAGTTCGTCCACAAGCTAAATATGCTCGTAGTCTCGAACAAATCCAACGTACCAAAGATTTTGGTAAACGTACCAAATCAGGTATTATGGTTGGACTAGGCGAAACTAAAGACGAAGTCGCTAAAATAATGGATGACTTAGTAGCTCACGGCTGCGACGTATTGACCATTGGGCAATACCTACAACCCACCAAAAAACACATTGATATTGCTGAATATGTCCATCCAGATGTTTTTGCAGAATACAAAGAACTAGGACTCGCTAAAGGATTAGATTATGTGGAGTCAGGACCAATGGTTCGCTCTTCTTACCACGCTGAAAGGCACATCTATCCGAATCAGAAGAAATAAATACTAGATTTTTATACAAAAGATGCTTCATAAGAAGCATCTTTTTTTGTTTGTAATAAGGTGGCTTCAAATTTCTTTGTATTTTGGTTGTACTTATCCAACAAAGAAATTATGAAAAATATACTACTTTGGGCATTCTTATGCTTTTTTGTCTGTACACAAGTAACAGCACAAACGAATACTGATTCTTTACTAACCACTATAGATAGTACCGAAGAATTTATTCCACCACCACCACCTACCCCATCTTATGACACACTTGGGGTTACGGACTTTGACTTAGCATTCAAAGGAGAAAAACTAGTCGTTACTGCCAATAGTATTGTTGGGAGAACGAACGTTCCCGTTCGTTTTATTGCCAAAATGGGTATGGGAGAAGAAATAGAGTACCTCTATTTTGAAGATACCAAATCAACTATAGAATATGATCCAACTTATACTGGCGAACTGCTAACGGTCAAAGCATTCTACAAAACCTGTAAAGTAAAAGGCTGCCCTGACTGTGATACCAAAACACATCCCAATGCCAATGAAATCATCTGTCTAGAACAAAAACGTTCTAAGATCATGCACGTGATGAAGCAAAACAATGGACATCTACGTACTCGATCCATTCCTTTGTGGTGGTCCGTTGTTCCTCCATTGGTCGCTATTTTATTGGCTCTATTATTCCGTCAAGTTCTACTAGCTTTATTCATGGGAATCTTAGCAGGTTCTTGGGTGGTCAATGGTATGCAGTTTAGTCCCTACGGGCTAATGAAAAGCTTCTTTTATGTCATTGATCATTATATCATTGGAGCCTTGTACAGCACCAGCCATTTAGCGGTAATCACCTTTTCTGTCATGATTGGAGGGGTCGTCGCCATTATTTCTCGCAATGGCGGTATGGCAGGCATTGTCAATAAATTTGCCCCACTCGCCAAGGATGCCAAAAGTACTCAAATGGTAACTTGGATACTAGGCGTTGCTATTTTCTTTGATGACTATGCCAATAGTTTGATTGTAGGAAATACCATGCGTCCACTAACAGACAAATACCGTATTTCGAGAGAAAAACTTGCTTATATTGTTGATAGTACCGCCGCTCCTATTGCGGCAGTGGCCTTCATTACAACTTGGATTGGGGCGGAGCTCAACTATATCAGTGATGCCATTCCATCGCTAACAGGATTGGAAAACCCACCTAGTGCCTATTCTATCTTTTTGAGTTCTTTGAGCTACTCTTTTTATTCCTTCTTTACCTTGATATTTATTCTCATTATCATCTATACAGGTAGGGATTTTGGCACCATGTACAAGGCAGAAACTAGAGCTAGAATCACTGGTAGAGTCTACGAAAAAGAAGGCGATTCGGTCACGGATGATGACATGGAAGAGCTCGAACCTGTCAAAGGGGCTCCACTTCGTTGGATTAATGGATTTTTACCGATTTTCATTGTAGTCTTCGGAACGCTAATGGGCTTGATTGATACAGGAATGGAAGCCTGCTACGCCGCTTTGGTAGAAAATGGTGTTGCGGTCGCTCACAGTGGCTGGGGTGAAGTTTGGGGCAATATCCAAGCACTAGATTCCTCTGGAGATGTAGGAGCTTTACGCAAATTAGGTATCTTGGTAGGTAACTCTGACTCCTATGCTGCTCTACTTTGGGCATCTATGTCGGCTATCATTGTCGCTTTGATACTAACCGTATCACAAAAAATAATGCCGCTCTCGGAATCTATTGATACCGTTGTAGCTGGTTTCAAAACGATGATGCCTGCTCTATTGATTTTAATTCTGGCTTGGTCACTTGCCACTACTACAGAAGAACTTTCAACCGCAGAATTTTTGACGACTGCTCTAGGAGACTCTCTCAGTCCTTATATGGTACCAGTAATTGTATTTATACTGGCTGCCGTCATTGCCTTCTCCACGGGTTCGAGCTGGAGTACCATGGCTATCCTCTATCCTATTGCCATTCCTATGGTCTGGATCATCAGCCAAAATGCTGGTTTGCCTTTAGATACTTCTATGGAACTACTTTACAATGTCATTGCTGTTGTACTCGCTGCCTCAGTATTAGGGGATCACTGTTCGCCTATATCCGATACCACCATACTGAGTTCCTTAGCTTGTAATTGTAATCACATTGACCACGTCAAAACACAACTTCCTTACGCTCTAACCGTAGGAGCTGTTAGTATCTTGATGACTTATGTCTCTACTGCCTTTGGTATTCCATTTATTATCAATTTTGTAGTTGGAGTTGGATTGCTGTTTGGCTTTGTGATGCTGTTTGGTAAGAAAGTGCCTGAAGTGGAGGAGGATGTTGTGGGGTAGGCAGAACAAGAATGACTTGTTATCATATAATTAAAGAACGTACAAATGATCAATATCAATGGATGGATATGTATAAGAGAATCGTTCAACGAAGAAGGCGAAGATGAAAAAAAATTAGAGCTCATCATCCAAACTATTGAGTCAAAAATCAGAAAAGAACTAGACTGCATAAACGAATATTATGATTTAAGGACAGCTAATGGTGCTACTTATTTAAATATTACCGTTGCACATAATCGTCATGGAGAACATGTTATTGATTTTTTCAAATGGATTTCTTCTATCGCAATAGGCTCCTATGGGCTCTTGTATGTTCAAGATGATGAGGATTTCCAGAGAGGGAATGACAACCAATTTAAAGTTTGGAGAATGAGAAAAGGAAAAGTAGATGAATTAGACGATCCTTTTCTATCTCCAATTCATCCAAATATTGAAGAATGACAGTATAGCATAAAACCCTATTTGGCTTTGTGATCCATTACTCAATTAATCCAAAAGAAAAATTTTATGCATAACTATAATTTTAAAAATTTAAACGATAAAGAATTTGAAGTATTAGTTGGTGATTTATTATCCGAAGAATTAGGCTATACTTTCCAAAGTTTTAAAAGTGGAAAAGATAAAGGTATTGATTTAAGATATTCAACAGATATAAACAACAAAATAGTAGTACAAGTAAAACACTACGCAAAGTCTAGTTTTGCACAATTAAAATTTCAACTCAAAAATAAAGAATTAGAAAAAGTAAAAAGATTAGCTCCTGAAAGATATATAATTGCTACATCTCTTGAACTAAACCCCTCTGAAGTAGATGAAATCAAAACTATACTATATCCTTTTATAAAAAGTACCAATGATATTTACTGGAGCCAAAGAATAAATCATCTTATTTCTAAATTTGAGAAAATTGAAAAAAACCATTTCAAATTATGGCTTTCTAGCTCATCTGTATTGAATAATCTTCTCTATAATAGCCCTTACTTAAAATCATCATACTTAGAAGAAGAAATTAAAACTAAAAGTAGTCTATATGTAAGAACGAACTTTCATTTGAGTGCGTACAAAATATTAACTTCTAAAAAAGTTCTTTTGATTGCTGGTGCTCCTGGTGTAGGAAAAACAACTCTTGCCCAAATGCTAGTCTTCGATTTCATTAAACAAGGGTACCAACATATAGTTATTGAAGATAAAATTAGTGAAGCTGAAAATCTTTTATCCCGTAATCAAGAAACAAAACAAATAATATACTTTGACGACTTTCTTGGTTCAAACATCTACGAAATATTAAATCCAAGGAATAGCGAAAATACTCTCACAAGATTTATTAGTAGAATACAAAACTTACCAAATAAATATCTAATACTTACAACGAGAACTACAATTCTAAACCAAGCTCTTTCTTCATATGAAAAAATAAGATATAAGAATCTCCATATCAATTCAATAATCAAAATTCATATTAATGGCTATAGCCCCTTGCAAAAAGCAAAAATCCTTTACAATCATATTTACTTTGGAGATCTAGATAAAAAATACAAACACCAAATTTTTAAAAATAGAAACTATTTCAAAATAATACAACACAATAACTACAATCCGCGTTTGGTTGAATTTTTCACATCAAGCATTCATACCAACAATATAAATGTGAGTGCTTATATAAACTATGTTATATATACATTAGACAATCCTAAAGAAATTTGGAAAAATTCGTTTGAACAACAACTTACAGATGATGCTAGATTTCTGCTATTTTCCCTCTTTTCTTTAAGAGGAGAATCTTCATTAAATAGGTTAGAAAAAGCTTACAATATGCGAATTAAAAATGAAATAAATAATTACGGTTATACCCTTTCAAACAACTCATTTAATAAAGCCCTTAAAGATTTAGAAGGGTCTTATATAAAAGTAATTACTATTACTCAGAATAAAACATCAGTTTCTTTCATCAATCCATCTATATCAGATTTTCTCTTTAATTACATAAAAGAATCAAAATCTGAGAAAAAGAGATTATTCCAAGGAATAGTCTTTCTAGAACAGATAACTAATATCTACCATCCTTCTCTTAAAAGCTACATTAACTTTAATGAAGGAGAAGAAATTGATTTTTATGTATTACTAATTCAGAAAAGTGAAGAAATATGTCAAAATTGCTTAGATAGTAGTTGTTCCGTCAAATTATTGAAAGTACTTCTTGTTTTTTTTCCTAAATATTATAAAAAAAAGGACTTTATAAAGTTGTTTAAAAATATCTCTCCTAAAGATATCAATTTAGAAAATTACACAGATTATATCTATATTTTAATGCGTGCAGATCTTTTGGCTGAAACAAAAGAAATAGTATTGTCTAGTTGGAATCAATATATATATAACTTATACAAATACGCAATTAATAGAGAAGACTTTGATAGAATTCATTATTTATTTGAGGATTATGGAAAATGTTATCAAGGATTTATTGAAAATAAAAACAATTACAATTTTATTAAAGGAGAATTCATCAGGTTTCTCTCCAAGAGGATTGCAGAAACGGTTAATAACAATAAATACGACTATGAATATACTGAAGAACATTCTCAAAATCAAGATAAGTTTCGTCGACTAATTCGTATTTCTTTAGCAGAAAATATTGAAGACATCATCTACAATGAATTAATGAAATATGAAAAAATGACATTCTTAGCTTATGGACCTTATGTCACAATTGATGAACTAGAAATAAATATTGATAATTTGTTAGTAGACTTAGAAGATTCTATGTTTGAATATATTACAGGCTCTAACAACCATAATAGTTATATACACTATTCTCCAGAAAGTGAAACATCTAATTCGGATAGTTCATTAATAGATTATCTATTTAATTAAAATACATTCAAAACAACTCGACGCCCCCCCTTAACCTAACATAACTATTCATAATAGTTTATTATATACATACTATTCCACAAGTATATTAAAAATCTCTACTAACTCTTAGGCTTGACAATTGCCCAATTGAGTCTGAATATCATCGATGTGCCCCTGATGTCCTGAAAAAACAATTGAAAGCAGTAGAGTGGTATCGAGAAAATATTCTAAAAGACGTTGACAAAGAGCTTAATGAACTCCTACATAATGCGGTTAAAATCATCCCTGAAAATTAATAAATGAAACACTTCCTACTTTTATCTTTCTTTTATCTCATTTTCCTATCTCACTTAAATGCACAGGAAGAAAAAAAGCACCACACAGAAAATCGCTGGGAAGAAAGATGGTGGACCAAAATAAATGCTATTCCTGTCATCATTACTGTAAATAAAAATCAAGGAGATAGTACTTTTTTATTTAAACATCAAGGTCATTTTTACCATAAAAAAGTTTCAAAATCAGGTAGTCTGATAGAGGAAGGGCGTAAGGAAGGTCATCATGGTCATGTCTGCGGCAACGACCCTATAAAAAATGGTAATTGGATCACCTATTACCCAACAACTGGTATTATCAAATCTATAGGAAATTACCGCTGTGGAAAGAAAATCAATCAATGGCTCTATTTCCATGAAAATGGAAATTTAAAAAAATCTGAAACGTATACCCTACCTTACCCTATCTGGACTAAAGGCAATACAAACTACTACCTAAATGGTTCTTATAAAGAATACTATAAAAACGGGCAATTAAAAACATCAGGAAATTATAAAATAGTCGAAGCCAGTGTAAAATATGACGTTGAGTTTGATTCCATCACTTTTGAAGGGATTAAAAAACAATGTTGTCAATGGGAAATAAGAAGTATAAAAACAGGCGAATGGAAATCTTTTGACAAAAGTGGTCAACTCGTCCATACAAAAAAAGAAAGTCCCAAATTTGAAATTCGGGACCTAGAAACTAGCCTTAAAACTTCTCAGCAAGTTCTCCAACAATTGAATAAAAAACATAAATTTAGACAATAGAGGTCATTACTTACAACTACACTGATATTCATTTTCGAGGTCAATAACTGTAATAATGATTGGATCATCTTCACAGTCGCCTAGTATGATTCGCAGGCGTTGGTTGTCTCTGCCTGTTCTACCTTCATAAGCATAAGAAGGACATCTTCCATTGGATGGATTCGGCTTGCTTTTGCGTTGGTTGATTTGCTTTTTGTTGATGATTTCTTGTATTTCACCAGCATCTATCGTGCGGCAATCCATTCTACAGCGAGCGTGGTGCGTTACTTTGATTTGTTTTCCCTCGAAGGTCAAATCTTTTTCTGTAAAAGTCTTTGCGGGTTCTCCCTTGACTTCTTCCTCTTCTGCTACTGCCCCTGTTACATTTCTAGGTTGTGTTACATTTTGAGGGGCTGTTGTATTTTGTTGAGCAGTATTGGCTTGTTCATCACAACTGGTTGTCAGTAATAGCAGTAGGAATATAGGAGCAAATAAAAAAATAACAATCTTTTTCATGGTTAATGGTTTGTTCGTTGAGCGGTATTGCTAGGAGGCAATTTACTAGATTCTGTTGCTTTTTCAAAATCTGCCTCATAATCTGCTCTAAAAGTTCCCATAGCTCTATCCCAAAAATTAAAATACAAGCCATAATTTCCATCAAAATAATGATGGTGTTGATTGTGAGAAACACTGGTATTGATCCATTTCAAAATAGGATGCTTGTGAGCATTTCGAGGCATCAGCTCAAATCCTAAATGTCCATATACATTATATAAAATCTGAAATAAGAAAAAGAGAATAACAGCAGATGGTTTGGCAGGAATAATCATTACAATCAAAACCAATATTCCTATTTCTAGCAGAGCTTCCAAAGGATGAAAGGAGTAAGCTGCCCAAGGACTTGGGTTAGTTGATTTGTGATGCACTAAATGAATATAACGATAGAGTGTAGGATGGTGCATCGCTCGATGCGTCCAATAAAAATAAGTGTCGTGTACCAACAGCATCAAAAATAGACTCAAAAAATAATATCCCCAACCGCCATTAGCTGCTATATCAGTATACAACTGTGTGTACGGTCGCAAAATCGTAAATACAGCGGTGGCAACCACTGCAAAAATACTCATAGAGAGTAATGAAAAAAAGACTTCTCTCCTGTAGTCAGCACCTTTAGGGAAATCTGCCTGTATTTTTCGCTCACGCATAGGGCGTTTGAGCACCACATAAAAAAGAAGAAAAGCAATACTTGCTGTCAGAAAATAGCGAGTGTTAATCTGTAGAATTGCTTTGGGCAATATTTCAAAATATAAGTCCATATTCATAGCATTTACAATAAAAATGGTTAATGTATATAGTGTAGGAACTTCCTAAACCTACTGGTGGTTTGGTAGAATAACAATTTAACAAAAAAGAAGCACTTCTGCGATAAAGATTATGGGAAAGAATAAAAAAGGGAAGCTCAAAGGAAAAGCTCTCGCTCAATTGGGTTACACCAATACCACTACACGCAGTTTGGCGATGCAGATAGTTGGTAAAGTTTGCAAACATAATAC
>CAYOJF010000010.1:62658-67921 GCA_964404215.1 uncultured Aureispira sp.
TAAAAAAGAAGAAAAGCAATACTTGCTGTCAGAAAATAGCGAGTGTTAATCTGCATGATTGCTTTAGGTAGTATTGCAAAGTATAAATCCATAGTTTTCTTATTTTTCACTAAAATTTCCTAAACTAGTTATCACAGGAACTTCCTTACCGTTCTTGGAGTTGGGTAGGATAACAATTTAATAAAAAAGAAGTACTTCTGCGATAAAGGTTATGGGAAAGAATAAAAAAGGAAAACTCAAAGGAAAATCACTTGCTCAGCTAGGCTATACCAATACCACTACACGCAGTTTGGCGATGCAGATAGTTGGTAAAGTTTGTAAACATAATACGCTGGAAGAAAAATTAGCTTTCCTAGCCGCTATCATTCAGCAGCCAGAACAATACAAGACCCATAAAGACTTCGCCCCTATCGCCCATCAATTGCTTGATAGTAAACAAGAAGAAGAACAATACGAATTCAAAGATAAACCTTTTGAAATTTATGGGAGGTCGGGTATCCCTTCCAATGCCATTACCCAGATGGAAAATGCCATGCGTCTACCTATTGTAGCTGATGGTGCTCTGATGCCTGATGCTCATTATGGATATGGACTTCCGATTGGCGGTGTTTTGGCAACAGAAGAAGCGGTCATTCCTTATGGTGTTGGGATGGATATTGGTTGTAGAATGTCTTTGAGTATTTTTGAAGCGAAGGCAGATTTCATTGAAAACAATTCCTTGCTCCTAAAGAAAATATTGCAAGATAATGCTCGTTTTGGCAAAGCTATTTTTGAAGACAACAAAAGAGATGATATCTTATTTGATCGTCCCGAATTCAATAGTTTTGGATTGCTACGCCGCCTAAGAGATAAAGCTTATAGCCAAATTGGTTCTTCGGGTGGAGGTAATCACTTTGTAGAATTTGGAGCATTACAAATAAAAGAACCTACCAATGAATTTGGTTTAGCGGAAGGAAATTACCTTGCCCTATTGACCCACTCGGGCTCGAGGGGATTTGGGGCGACTATTGCCAATACCTATACGAAGATTGCTATGAAAAAACGTAATCTACCCAAACAAGTTGCTCATTTGGCTTGGCTAAATATGAATGAACAAGAAGGACAAGAGTATTGGCTAGCTATGAATTTGGCAGGGGACTATGCTTCTGCTTGTCATCATCATATTCACAAAAGGATTACCAATGCTCTGGGTATGGAGGTTTGCTTCAATGTCGAAAACCATCATAATTTTGCTTGGAAAGATACCTTAGCGAATGGAAAAGAAGTCTATGTCCATCGAAAAGGGGCTACTCCTGCCCACAAAGGCGAATGGGGGATTATTCCTGGGTCAATGACTGCTCCAGCCTTCGTGGTACGCGGCTTAGGTAATCCATCCTCTCTTCACTCAGCAGCTCATGGAGCAGGTCGCCGTATGTCTCGCCAAGAAGCAAAACAATCCTTCAATAAACGAATGCTAAAAGATGAGCTCAAAAAACATCAAGTAGAACTTATTGGAGCTGGGCTTGATGAAGCCCCTTTTGCCTACAAAGATATTCATCAAGTCATGGCTGCTCAACAAGATTTGGTCGAAGTCATGGCTACATTCTACCCTAAAGTCGTTCGGATGGATAGCTAATACGGAATGAAAAATGGAACTACTTTCTTGTAGTTCCATTTTTAAACTTAGTTACTAAACTCTGATCAACTCAAACACCTATTCTGTACTCCTACTTACTTAGGTTCTAAGATATGGACATAATAATCTCCTAGGCTATCTGTAAAAGTCATGTGGATTTTAGTAGCAGAATTTTCAACAATATCTGCATTAGAAACATCTGTAAAAAACTGAGAGCCAGAAGTAAAATCGACATCAAATTTAGTCCCATTGGAATAAATTTTATAATTAAAACCTGCACTGTAAGTACCCAAAATAGTAGGTACACTATAGGTACCACTACAAGTACCTGTAGAAGGGTCTGAACAGTTATTGAACTCCCATTCATCTCCTGCTATCATTTCATTATTTCCATTTTTTGTTCTGAAGGTTGTCTCCCATGTTCCACTAGGTGCTGGTGTCGTGATAGGTGCTTGTTCGCAAGCTGTAAAAAACAAGATCATGACTACTGTGAATAAAGAAAATTTCATAATTGTTATAGTTTTATAAAGTTAAATAGAAATTTAAATTCCTTCTTAGAGCAGGTCTAAGAAATCAATTTAATTCTACATCAAACGTATAAAAACTATAATTTATTATTAAATACATGAAAAGGGAACTGCCACTAATGACAATTCCCCAGATTTGGAATTAAAATCCTATGTGTAGTGATTAGTTAGTATTTTACTTGAATTTTTCCTGTGCTGATTAGTTGATTATCTCCTTCCAATCTATAAAAATAAACTCCTTGCTCCATATTACCTCTTTTCAAAACAACTTGATTGGTATCAAAAGCTTGAACTGATTTAACCTTCCTTCCCATTAAATCATAGACCTCTAGTCTTAATTCTTCGTAGTGTTTATTATCTATTTGCAGTGTAGTCTCTTCTCCAAAAGGATTGGGAAAAACTTTTACATCCAATGTTGCTTCTTGAGGATTGTCAACTGATACTAATATCTCTGGCACAAAATCCTCTCCTACAGTATGAAAAGTAGTATTCGTAAAAATAGGTGGATTGTAATCAAAATAAATAGCTGCTTGATTTTCTATCAAAGTTCCTACTGGATTATTAGGTATTTGTTCTATTCTGTATCTGAAAAATCCATTAGATAACGGCTCATTTACATTGCTATCTGGTAGCATAATATTGGCAAAATCTACTCTCAATACATTGTCAGATGTAATGGACCACGTATAATCATGAGAACTCGCTCCCATTAGAAGAGTACTAATATCAACATGGGCTGATAAAGTATCTATGATTGTGATATTAAACGCAGTATCTGTTCCTGTGTTTTGAAAACGGACTTTATAATCAATCGCTGTATTAGCATAAATATAATTTTGAGGACCATATCCTATTGGCTGAGCTGATTTATCGTTGGGATCATATGAAGCAATATTTTGCTGACAATCTATCGCTTCAAATGGCTGTCCAAGACCATTTGAAAACTGAGTGACAAATCCTGTATTAAATCCTCCCCCTGACAATTTCTGACACCCTTCTATTACCATCGAAAAAATAGAATCGCCGAGAAGATTTGGGAAATTAGGTGCTTGCTCCACTTCTATTCGATATGTCCTGCCAGGCAGAGCCGCTTGAGCTACTACCATAGACTGCCCTGCTCCTAACTGAACTGTACCTACACGCATAGCAATATCATCCTGAATAACAGTATAGTTATGTCTCTGGGTCATTGCTATACCTCTATTTTCAATTCTGAAAAATACCGTATCGTTCTGACAGCTAACTTTTCCTCCGACAATAGGTTTGCTAGCGACCGGTATACAAATACTGTCTGGGTAAATATGTGCACGAGTGCAGTGCGTCTGTTCAAACATACTGCTGGTATCGACGACTACTTGTATCTGAAAAGAGCCACAGTCTCCTACCTCTACTGTATCCAAATCAAATCGGTAATTATTGGTTCCTCCTATAGTGGTCGTAGGAATAGTAGAAGTGATAAAAGTTAAATCTTCATCTAATTCCACTTCTACATAAGCATTGTAAGCAGCTTCTGTTCCTTGATTGCAATAAGAAATAGTATAAGCACTTCCACCTCCAGTCATTCTTAGAAATGGAGCAGACAAATCTACTGTCATCAAAGGGCAATTAATGACCGGTTCTAATACCCAATCTATTGTTTGAATATTGTAATTAGTATCTACTATTACTATCTGACTAGAAGTGCAAGATTGCCAATAAGGAAATTGAGGTTCCACTGAAACTTGATAAGTGCCTGTATCCAAATAAGCTCTGTAAAAACCTGTGGAATCTGTTGGCTGAACAAAAACAGTATCTGTAGCACTTACAAACTTCAACAAAGCTGTCGTATTGAAACTTTCTGTACTATCTACCAAACAATTATTGTTGCTATCAGTTATTACTCGCCCTGTAACAGCCTGCGGGAAGCAAGTGGTGGTTGTAACCGTAGTAGCATCTATATTCCAATTTTTATTAAAGGGTATAGATGGTAGACAAATGACTAAGTAGGCTGGATTGTTATTAGCATGCATCCTCAAAATAGGTGTTCCTAGTATTAGTTTTTTAAGCTTATTAGAAGTAATAAATAAAGAAATAAGCAATGCATTATGTGATAGATCCACCTCCTCTAATTTATTAAAATCACACGTAAGTTGTCTTAATAATATATTTTGGGAAAGGTCTAATTCTGTTAGCAAATTAGCACCACAGCTTAGTGTATTTAGATTAGAGAGCATACTCAAATTTAATGTCAATAGTCGATTTTCGACACAATTAAGAACTGTGATTTGACTATTGTTATTAAGATTTAGTGTAGATAATTGGTTCTCTCCACAAGTCAATACATTTAGGTTCGTATTATTACTTACATCTAAAGTAGATAATTGGTTCTGATGACAGTATAGGTTCTTTAGATTCGTGCTATTAGCTAAAAGTAGACTAGTCAATTGATTCTGATGACACCGAATGTGTTTCAAATCTATATTAGTGCTTAGATCTAATATTCCTATATTATTTAGACTACAATTCAAGGTATCCAACTCCGTACAATTCGATACATTTAGATTATTTATCTGATTTCCAGAACAATGCAAATTCGCCAAATTAGTCCGATTAGGCACCTCTAGTCTTGTTAAATTATTCCCCTGTACATCTAAGTATTCTATAGCATTACAATTAGTCAAATTAATAGCATTTATTCCATTGACTGGAAGTAACACGCTACTAACACTAGGTATACCCGAAAGATCTAGTGTATCTAAACTAGTATTCCCTCCTCCTCTTATAACTTTCATAGTAGGACAGTTTGACAATCGCAAATCAGTTAATTCTCGATTCAGAAAAAAGTTAAAATACTGTAGTGCAGGTAGTGAATCTATCGTTAGATTAACCAAAGAGTCATTATTATCCAGATGTAAACTTTTTAAACTATCACAACCATTGACTTTAAAATCTCGCAAAGGACTATTCGCAAAATAGACGTATTGAAGTTTAGATAGACTAGACAAGTCCAAGGTATCTATATTGGAGGTAGAACAAAGCAAGCTATCCATATTGATGAATGCTTCTACCCCTGCTAGATCTTGGATTAAACTATTACTAAGTTCTAATTTCAAAACACTAGCAGCATCTGTAGTTAAAATTT
>CAYOJF010000011.1:0-66725 GCA_964404215.1 uncultured Aureispira sp.
CATGCCAGTAGCGGCTATTTACCCAATGTTACGTAAGTTCCAGAATGATGCTAAAACATCAGAAGCTGCTGTAATTAACTTCTTGGCTGGACAAATGGGTAAATTGGAATTGAACTATGATAAGTTTGATGTATTTGCTCAGTCTCCAAAGCCTTATATCCTATTGGGAGAAACTTATGAAGCAGAAATCGCTTTGGGTGCTTACTCTAGTCAATCTAACTTCTCTGTAGTAGTTGGTGGTTCTAGATTGAATATCCAAGACGGTAAAGCAAAATATACTACTAAGCCTTCTAGTGTAGGTGAGAAGAGTTATGATGCTAAGATCTCTGTAAATAACCCATTGACTGGAGAAACACAAACATTTACTAAGAAGTTTTCTTACGAAGTAGGGCAACCTTCTGTAAACGTTTCTGCAGACAAAATGAATGTATTTTACATTGGTGTAGATAACCCTGTTACGGTTGCTGCTGCTGGTGTTGCTACTTCAGCATTGAAAGTATCAATGGAAGGTGGTTCTATCACTCCTAAATCAAAGACTAGCTATACTGTAAAAGCTACTAAGCAAGGTAAAGCAAAAATTATTGTGAAGGATACTAAGAAAGGAAAAACGTTCCCATTCGAATTCCGTGTGAAGCGTATTCCTGATCCATTAGTGAAATTGGGTAACAAAGTAGATGGTTTGATGGGTTCTGGTGAGTTCAAAGCTCAATTAGGTCTTATCCCTACTTTACCTAACTTTGACTTCGAGGCAAAATGTAAAATTCAAAGTTATACTTTGTACTACACACGTAAACGTCAAGATCCTGTAGAGGTTACTGGTAACGGAAACCGTTTCTCTGGGAAAGTATCTAATGTTATTAGAGCGGCTAAACCAGGTGATCAATATGCCTTTACTAACGTAAAAGCAAGATGTCCAGGTGATAGTGCTGCACGTCGTGTGAATGGTCTTTCATTCAAAATTAAATAATTTTAATTTTTTTTTGAGGTACATAAAATAGAAGTTGGTTGTTGTGCGTTATACTATCGCAAGCAACCAACTTTTTTGTAACTATATTTTTTTGCCAATACTCAAAATAATTGAAAATGAAAATGAATCTAAAATATTTACGATTCTTTGTTTTAGGTCTACTTCTAACCTGTGCTAGTGTTTCTTATGCACAACCGGATCAAGATCCAACTGTAACAGAATCAGGAAATACTCCACAAGAAACACCGAGAGATAATTTTTACGATCGCTATATTTATACTGAAAAAAACGTTTTAGCTTACCCATTCGTACATGAAAAAGATGTATTCTGGGAAAAAAGAGTATGGCGTTTGATTGATATCCGTGAAAAGTTTAATCACAGGTTTAAAAATCAAAAAGAAGGACATGCGTTCATTAATATTGTTCTAAACGCAGCAAAACAGGGAGACATTACACTTTATCATACTTTTAATGATGAGTTTACAATGCCAATGACGCAAGAAGAGATGCAAAATGTAGGTAGTTCGGTAGATACTATTATTACTTTTGATCCAGAAACATTCGAAGAAATTGTACAGGTAGTCGTAAATGAGTTGAACCCTGATGATATCAAAAAGTACCGCTTAAAAGAAGTTTGGTTTTTTGATGAAGAGCGTTCTGAACTTGATGTAAGAATCTTAGGTATTGCACCTATTATTGACCGTGTAGATGATAATGGAAACTTTTTGAATTCTGGTCCTATGTTCTGGTGTTATTACCCAGAAATGCGTGAAGTATTGGCTAGACAGGAAGCGTTTAATTATCATAATGATGCACAACGTATGACATGGGAAGATGTTTTTGAAGCAAGAATGTTCCATAGTTATATTATCAAAGAGTCAAATGTTTATGATCGTCGTATCAAGGATTACAAAACTTCTCCAATGGATGTTTTATTAGAGTCTGATGCAATCAAAGATGGTATTTTCAACTTTGAACACGATTTGTGGACTTACTAGAATAAAAAAAAGAATAGTAATTTTAGTAGAATTACTGTCAAAATAGAAACAGCCTAAGTACAATTTTGTACTTAGGCTGTTTTTTTTTGTGGAAATATGTAACCATTTTTTATCTAATCATTATGGTAGTACAAAACTTGTTAAAAGACAAATTCCTACTTGTCTATAACAAGGGTGAGCAATAGTAAAGAAAAAGTTCAAGTTGATTTAGCTGTCTAATTTATTCATTCATAATAAAAAAATAATATTATGTCCATACCTAAAGAGCCTAGACAGCTGATGATTAATCTGATGTACCTTGTACTCACTGCCATGTTGGCACTTAATGTATCTGCTGAAATTATAAATGCCTTTTTTGCTTTAGATAAAGGAAATCAAGAATCAATGGATATTGTCGGAAAGCAATTAGATGCTACCGAGAAAAGTCTTGACGATTTATTAGCTGACGATGCTAAGCAAAAATTTCAGCCTATTTCCCCTGCTGTAGATGAAATCCGTGCGACTACTAAAGAATTAGTCCTATATATTAACAGTATTAGAGATAAGCTGATTGATGAAGGAGGAAATAAAAATGGAGCACATGATGACGAGGATTACTATGAAGATCATGGTAAAAAGGTGCCCAAAGGGAAAAAGAACAAAGACGTTACGACACGAATGCTAGTAGATGAAGGAGCTGGAACAGAGCTAGAGAATAAAATTATCTCTACTAGAGATAAACTGATTGCGATTTATAGCAAACTGATTCGTGAAAATTGGAAAAACTTTGATTTGCAAGAATCAGAGGTAGAGGCTAAAATTCAAGCAGTAACAGCGAATATGACTCTAGAGATAGACGAAGCATGGAAAACAAGTGACAAAAATAGCTGGGCAGAGTTTAAGTTCAAGCAGATGCCACTAGCAGCAGTTTTGCCACTTCTTAGTCAAATCCAGAGCAATACTCGTAGTGCAGAAGCGAATATTGTTAATGACTTAGCTGCTGTAGCAGGAGGAAAAACAATTGTATTAGATCAATTTTTTCCTGTGATCAATGCTCAAAAATCTTATGTCATCAAAGGAGAACCTTTCAAAGCCGAAATTTCTTTAGGTTCTTATAGCTCACAGTTAGATCCTTCCAATATACAATTAACAGTCAATGGCTCACCAGTCAAAGTAGGGGCTGATGGGAAAGCTATATTGACACAAATGCCAAATAGTACGGGAACTAAAAAATTAACTTTAGGATGTAAAGTGACTAACCCACTAACAGGTGAAGTTAAAACAGGAACGAGTACTTTTGAATATGAAGTAGGACGACGTTCCGCAACAGTAGCGGCAGATAAAATGAATGTGTTTTATGTAGGAATAGATAATCCAATTACTCTTTCGGCAGCAGGTGTACCATCTGCTCAATTGAAGGTCAGTTGTGAGGGCGGTAGTATGACTGGTAGTGGGGCAAAGAGAATCATTAGACCAACTAGGAAAGGAAAAGCATACATCACTCTATCTGGAGGAGGATTAGCATCAACTAAATTTGAATTTAGAGTGAAGCGTATTCCTAATCCATTGGTAACTTTAGCGAAACAAGTGGATGGGAGTATCAAAGCGGGGACTTTTAAGGCTCAACTTGGACTGCTACCAGAATTACAAGATTTTGAATTTGATGCTAAATGTAAGATTCAGTCTTATGTATTGTATTACACTCCTAGAGGAGCTGATCCTTCCAAAATAGATGGTAGCGGCACACGTTTCTCTGGACAGGTTAAGGCTGTTATTCAAAAAGCTAAGATAGGGGATCAGTATGCTTTTACAAATGTGAAAGCTAAATGTCCTGGAGATACAGCTGGACGCCGTGTCAATGGTCTTTCTTTTAAAATCAAATAGAGGAGATACCCACATAATAATATACCATAAGTATAGGGTACTAAGCTAGTCAAAGTTGGTTGCTTGCAGCTAGTCTTATACGCTTTACTTTATGGTTTATAATCACTCTATTAGGCAATGTTAACATACATAGGGATTTCTTTTTCAGCCAAACTTCGCTAAGAACAACTGATTTGAAAGATACAATAAAGAGGTAACCTGTTTGGAAGATCCTCTATTAAAGAACGGTTCTTACCCACTCTGAATCAAAGAAATTAAGTATAACTACAAATTAGACATTATTACGAATAGTTTCGTATAGCGAGCAGAAACATCTTTTTTCGCTTAGATTCATAAATACTCGAACTCATAGCTTCCCCAAGTTACATTGGGGACAGAATGGCTATGCTTCTGCGTGTTTATTTCCCTAAACAAAAAAATCTGCTCACTCACTTCCATACAACTCTATTCGTAATAATGTCTATTGTCTTAGAGTGATTTTTTTATTAAAAAATAAATATTTGTTGTAACCTTTTTCTAGTGTCCCATTATGAAGGTGTTGCAACAAAAAACAAAACTACTTTTAGAACTCAGAAAGTCCTAAATAACCTCTACTTATAAAAAACAATAATCAAGATGAGAAATAAAAAAAATATCATAGCTCTAATGGCAACACAGCTATTGTTATTGGTCGCAATGGGAGCTTTTGCACAAGGAAATATAACAGAATCAGGAAACGAAATTAAAAAGACTCCTAGAGATAATTTTTATAATAGGTATTTGCACACAGAGAAGAATGTATTAGCGTACGATCATATTCATGAAAAAGATGTGATGTGGGAGAAACGAATATGGAGATTGATTGATATTGACGAAAAAAAGAATCATATTTTCAAGAACGAACAAGGGTATTTTATCAATATTTTGCTGAATGCAGCTAAGCGGGGAGATGTTACTTTATACAATACGTACGATGATCAGTTCTCTATGCCACTGACAACAGGAGAAGCGAAGTGTATGGGAACAACAATCGATACGGTTTGTATTATAGATCCAATTACTTATAAAGATTCTTGTTTTGCGGTCGTGAATGAGCTCAACCCAGAGAATGTAAAGGAATATCGCTTGAAAGAGGTCTATTTTTTTGATGAGGAAACTAGTGCGATGAATGTCAGAATACTAGGGATTGCTCCTTTGATTGAGCGTTATGATGATAATGGTAATTTTCTAAATTCAGGACCTATGTTTTGGGTTTATTATCCAGAGATTAGAGAAACATTAGCTCGCCAAGAGGCATTCAATTCACATAATGACGCGGCTCGCATGACATGGGAAGATGTTTTTGAGGCAAGATTATTTTCTAGCTATATTATCAAAGAATCAAATGTTTATGATAGACGTATCAAAGACTATAAAACAGCTCCAATGGCAATTCTATTAGAATCAGATAAAATTAAAGAGTCGATTTTTAATTTTGAACATGACTTATGGTCTTACTAGATATGTCCTAGCTTAAGAATAAAACACTACAGGCTGAAAAGTCTCTCACTCTAAGTGCTAAAAAGAAATTTCTTTTTAGCACTTTTTTGTTTTTTTATTCGTTTTTATCACCAAATAAACGAAACAAATGTGTTTCGTTAGCGTATAAATGAATGTATTTGTTTTTATTGGAACTAAAAAATAGATAAGATGCAAAATCAGACAATAGTTCAAAAACGCCTTTGGGTATCTAAAGAATTTAGGCTAGAAGATGGAATCTTGTATTACAAACATGTGGGTTTGTTTGGTGGGTTTGCAGTAGAGTTACGGTACGAAGATATAGAAAGCGAAAAAAGAGTAGAACACAAACGCAGTTTTTGGCTATTGGCTGCTGCTACTATCTTGATGTATTTATCAATTACCAATATTTTTTCTGGTGTTGGGATAGGATTTATAGGAGCATTGCTTGCCGGAGGAATTTATTACATGGTAGATAAGCTAGAAGGCGAGACTTTATGTTTTGATACACAATATGATACTAAAGTTGCTTTTTTGAGAGATGAAAAATATAAAGAAGAAACAGACAAATTTGTAGATGAATTTTTGCGAGCTCGTAAGCTATTTTTAGTAGAAAAATACTGGGATTGTGTGGAAAACTATGATCAAAAAATTAATAATCTAGATTGGTTGAAAAACTGTAATGTGGTTAATATTGATGAATTTAAATACTTAACAGCAGAATATTTTGAACAAGCAGAAGGTGGGGCAAGTATGCCAATTGGTTTCAAAAAAAGTGCTTAACTAAAAATAATATAAATATGGTACAAGGGTGTATTCAGAATCAGAAGTTAAGGAATTATGTGTTTTTGGAAGGGATGTACAATGATCCTTATTATCCTAATTTTTTGGTGGACAAAGGAAAAGCAATTCTATTGACATTGTGCATACAGATAGAGATCAGAAAACCGAAAGGTCTCCAAAAATTATATGAGCTGACTCATGCCGCTACCAATCAATTTAATTACTTGGAAGACGATTTTGGTAAATATGGAAGTGAAATAGAAACGGTAGCTCGAGAAGTCATTGCCTTAGATTTTGAGTATATCGCTCAGTCTTATGGCTATAAAGCTGACGTTGAAGAATTAATATTAACTCGGGAGTGGTAACTAAAAAAAGAAATACTTATAGGAGGGTATTACTAGTTACTTATTTGAATGTTTTGAGTAGGAGCAAGCGGTGTCGCTTGTTCCTTTTTTTGTATCTTGTGTGTCTAAAAAAAATAGCATGATCATACAGTTTGGTTTAGAATTAGAGGAACGTTGCTATCCAGAGCAAATCAATACCCCAGAGTCAATAGAGATGGTTTGTGGGTTATATGGATTATTGCAGTATCTCGAAAAGCATCTAGGTACGAGTTATCCCGAACGAAATGATTATCTGAGACAGGAGCAATATAGACAAGCATTAGCGACACATTTGCTAGCGAATCCTACTGCTTTTTTTGCTCGTTCTTTTGAAGCAGACGCTATTGCTACCGCCAATACCTTATTGAGTTATCGAGATGAATTACTGTTAGCGGAGTGGGATTTTGAGACGAATGAAAAAATGCCTACTCGCTTGGCAACATTAGCCACCATAGAGCAACAATTACAAGTTGGTCTCCCCATGTATTTATACGATGGATTCGCAGAGCGGTTTTGCAAAATGAAATATTGGGTGACTCGTTTACCGATTCCATTGCAGAAGATATATTTGACAGAACCAAGAGATTTATTGCCATTTTATATACAAGATTTGTGGGACGTATTGGAATCTATTGGAGTAGAGATTGTAGAGGCAATGCCAAACGAATTAGCGAAAAATACAACCGACTTGTTTAATTTTCAGCGGGCATTGCTCAAAGAACCTTTCCAAAAAGGAGCCGTAGAGGGAGATGGCTCGATCTTAATCATCAAAGGGGATAGAGAAACTTATTTGGCAGAGTATTTAGCCAAAATGCTAGCAAAAAATCCGTCTTATCGACCTGTTTGTTTGATTCCTAACAAGAATAGGGCACTAGATAATAGTTTGGTAGAAGAAGGAGTACCAAGTTTCGGTATATTGTCTGCTTCTTTGGCTCGTCCCACCTTACAAATACTCAAATTGGTCAGTACATTTCTATGGAAACCAATTAATCCCTACAAAATATTAGAATTTGTTTCTTTGCCTGTGACACCAATTCACTCTAAATTGGCAAAGCGGATTGCTAAAGTAATGGCAGATAAGCCAGGACTGAACAGTGGCAGTTGGAGAAGAATGGTAGCGGAATTTTTTGGATATTATGAACAAGAAATTGAACGCAATCCTACTCGAAGATTGGAACTCGAAAAAGAAGAAAGAGAGACTAGATTACAGTTCAATAAATGGTTTAATAGGAGACGATACGATACCAAAAAAGCAGTGCCAAAGGCAGAAGTAGTTGATTTGTTCAGTGGTGTTTGGAGTTGGGCAGAAGATCAATTGGAAGAGGTGAAAAAAGAACTGGATAAAGTCCAAAAAAGGATTGATAATCCTGCTACACCTCATCAAGATTTAGAGAAATTAACAGACAGAAAAGAAGATTTTACGAAAAGACAGCAAGCATTGACGAGCTTATTCGAACAGTCTCGAAAATTGATTCAAATCTTAGATGCTCTTCCAGAAGGAGATACATTTTTGACTTACCTTCGCTTAGAGCGATTGGTTCGTACTATTAATGAGCCTGCTGCTATGCGTTTTCGAAAAACAGAAGTAGGACACCTGCCCTTTGTCTATCAGCAGAGTGCGATTATTCGCCCTGTGGAGGAAGTGTTTTGGTGGAATTTTGTAGATAATACGACAACAGCAGGATTTTCTAATTGGTATCCTAATGAACAATACTATCTGAGTGAACAGGGGATTAGCTATTCTAATGTTCAACAGCAAAATCGTTTATTGCTATGGCAACGAATGCGACCTGTATTACAATGTCAAAAACAGTTGATTTTGGTGTGTCCTAAGTACGTAGAAGGCAAGGAACAATTGGCTCACCCTCTGTGGGGAGATTTGTGTGCGGCATTGGGCGAAGATAACCTAGAAAAATTGACGATAGAAGTACAGCAACAGCATAACATGGGCTTGTTAGAGCAGTTTTTTGACTTGCCAGTATTAGAGCCGCTTGCACCAGTACAGTTAGGCAAACCACAACCTTACCTTCATATTCCTTATCAAGAGGCAATGCCCCAAAGAGAGCGAGAATCATTTACCAGCTTGAGCAATTTGCTGTATTATCCTTATCAGTGGTTTTTTAGGTATCAAGCAGATTTTAATCGCTCTTCTATTCTTAGTATTAGCAAAGAGAATCGACTGAAGGGAAATTTGGCCCATCAACTTTTTGAGCAACTATTTACATTAATCATAGAGCAAGAAAATACAGTTTGGACAAAGGAGGCTCTTCATGAATGGGTGGCAGATTATATGCCTGGATTATTGGAACGAGAAGGGGCTGTGTTATTGATGTATGGCTATGAGCCAGAGCGTTTAGGGTTCATACAGACGCTTCAGAATGCTGCTTGGGCATTGATAACCATGATACAGAAAAATGGCTGGAAAGTAGTCGCAACAGAGCAGCTGGTAGAAGGAAAATTGCTTAATCAAAACTTGTATGGTTATATTGATTTGGTGCTGGAACGAAATGGGCAAAAAGTAATTATTGATCTCAAATGGCAAGGGGCCAATAGTCGGAAACAAAGCTATAAAAATAGAGAAGATTTACAATTGGTGATTTACTCGAAACTACTTGATAATACCACTGATTGGGCTCATACTGCTTATTTCATCATCAAAGATGCTAAAATGATTGCTCGTAATAACCTTGCTTTTGCAGAGGCAGAAACTCCAAGCGAAGAAGAGTATACTTTTCAGGAAATACACCAAGAAATTTGGAATAAAATCACCAAAACTTATACTTGGAGAATGGAGCAAATAGCGGCAGGTCATATAGAAGTCCGAACGACAGACACCTTAGAGGAACTAGAAGACGAAGAACGAGAAGAATCTATGTATGCTGGGCAGTTATTAGATTTGCTAGAAATGAAGCGAGATAATGCTCGTTATGATGATTATACGGTTTTGGTCAATTTGGTGGAGTAGTAATAGATTACCTCATGATGGTTACTTGTTTTCTTTGTATGACTTGATTGTCATCCCATTGTATCCAATATTGCCCTACAGGCAAATGAGTGAGATCTATTTCTGTTGCTTCTTCTAGTTTTTGTTGGTAGAGGATTTGCCCTAAGTTGTTGTAGACTAAAATCACACCTGATATATTTTGGCTAAAATATAAAGTGCTGTGGGTAGGATTTGGAAATATAGTAATTTCGGGAGTTGGTAGATCAGTATCTTTGAGGGAAGTAATGACGATATCAGGTGTTATTCCTACTGTGTCTGTTCCTTTGATATAGCCGATGAGTTGTGTCCTGTAAGAATGTTCAAATCCTTCATGAGTTGTAGAAAGTGCCCCCAAGCCCCTTTTATATAAACTGGAGCACCCGCCGAATTCTACAGGTATATAGTTAATAGTATCGGAAGATGTAAAATGAGCGACATCATAAGAGCCAACACTCAGCTCAAAGAAATAGCCAATATACTTAAGATTGGAGTGGATGGAATATTCTCTAGCAGTAAGATAATACGAGCTGGAACTACTGTTTATGTAACTATTAGACAAATATCCCTGACGGGCATTATAAGGTTGTAGAGGGTTGCTAGTATATACATGTATAAAGGTGTCAGTTCTTGTAATACATCTATTTACGTAAATGGAGTTTTCTACATGATACTGTATGGTATCTGTACCAATAGTTTGTTTACTCAATATTTTATTTCTGAATCTCATAGTATTCCATATATAGCCACAGTTGTAAATTCCATGGGCACTATATTGATCTTCATTGTAATAAAATTGATCACCAACATTAAAATCAAATATATCATCATATTGTAGACTTTGATAGCCAAAAGAGTCCTGTCCTTCACTACCAATTAGATTAATATCATCATGATTAATGTCTACAATGTATGCAATGCCATATTTTTTGGAAATACCCACTTCCCAAAATGTTCTATTAGGGGTGGTGTACTTCTCTAGTTCTAAGGCGACTATAGTGTCTTGCGAATCATTAGGGTTTGGGGTAGCGTACAAACTATACCCTCTGAGATGTTTAGTGGTATCATGGAAAGAAGTATTGATAGGATGCCTAGGAATAGGAAAAGTATCTAGTCCTAATATAATGAGCTGTTGACCTGAGGAGGTTTGGGTGATATCAGGATAGAGGTTAGTCCTTCTATATTGTACAGTGGGAGAGCTACAGGTATCGCAGACTTGTAATAGTTTTTTGGGTGTATAATGTATATTTCCTACGCTATCTGTAAGGGTGTCTATTTGTATAGATAGTAAACTATCTAGGAACCACAGTTCGGGATGCTGTGGGGAAGAACTACTAAATGCTTCTCTAGCAATTATAGGAGTGTAAGGGATGTTTTTTAGTGTCAGTTTGTGGAAAGAGTCACTTTTAGTATAATGATAATAATGGTCAACTTTAGGAAACCAATCTTGTGCTTGAGCTTGAAGGGTAGTGAATACTAAAAGGGAGAAAAGTATGTATTTCATGGGAATATATATTTATGAGCTTAAATTTAATAAAATGTAGGAGTGTTTTGTAGATTAAATAAGGTTTTTTACTACAAAATATCCAGATATGAATGATTCACATTCTTAGTAACTTCATTATCTTAGCTGACACTTTTAACCACCTACTTAAGATAAGATATAATTATAAAAATATGAAAAAGGGAATTGTTGCGGCTGGACATTTTGCTACTGCTCAGGCAGCTATGGATATTTTGGAAGCAGGAGGTAATGCCTATGACGCTGCTATTGCGGCTTTTTATGCCTCTTTTGTGGCAGAACCTTGTATGAGTTCAGCAGGAGGAGGGGCTTTTGCTAATATTTTGACTAATGAGGGAAAGTCAGTCTTGTTAGATTTTTTCTGTCAGACTCCCTTACATAAGCGTCCTATTAGTGAGATAGAATTTACCCCTATGGTGGTTAATTTTGGAGAGACCACAGAGACCTTTCATATTGGGATGGGATCCATAGCGACTCCTGGTATGATAGCAGGGATTTATCATATCCACCGTCATTTTGCTACCATGCCAATGAAAGAACTCGTACAGCCTGCTATAGCTTTTGCGAGAGAAGGGATTGTGATGAATGATTTCCAGTTCTTTGATATTAGTGTGCTAGAGCCTATTATGACTAAAGAGGCAGAAAGCCGATCTATTTTTTACCCGAATGGAAAACCACTACAAGTAGGGCAGACCTTAAAAATGCCAGGACTAGCAGATTATTTGGAGCATTTGGTTCGGGAAGGAGAGCGTTCGTTTTATGAAGGTGAAATAGCAGAACAAACTGTAGCAGCTTGTCAAGAAAGAGGTGGTTTTTTGAGCTTAGATGATTTTAAATCTTATCAAGTTAGTACTCGAAAACCATTACAAATACCTTATAGAGGAAAAACAATATTGACCAATCCACTACCAAGCGTGGGAGGAACATTGTTGGGATTGATGATGAGAGAATTGGAGCATAGTTTTGAGGCGAACCCTTATGGATTATTTAGTACAGGACATGTACAAAATTTGCAAAAAATCATTGGCGAGACCTTTAAGATAAAAAGAGATTTAGGCAACTTAGCTAAAAAGTGGGGGAGTACTTCTCATTTCAATATTGTAGATAAATGGGGGAATGCGATTAATACTACCATGTCTAATGGCGAAGGATGTGGATTTATGGTACCTAATACCAATATTATGATGAATAATATGTTAGGAGAATTATCGCTACTACCGAATGGATTTCATACTTGGGATACAGGAGATCGCTTGTCTTCTATGATGTCACCAACCTTAGTGGCAGATAGTCAAGGGGATTTTGAAATAGCGATTGGGACAGGAGGAGGAAGTCGTATTCCTGCAGCAATAGCTCAAGTATTACATTATCTCATTGATTTTGATCTAGATACTACTACAGCCATCAATGCAGCAAGAATGCACAATGAGCATAACGAATTGAATCTAGAACCACAGTTAGTTGGTAATGACTTCGTAGAGGAAAATTTGAAAGTGGTAAATTGGAAAACGAGTTCTATGTTCTTTGGCGGGGTACATACTATTCAGAAAAAAGACGGCACTTTTCATGCTGCTGCTGATGATCGTAGAGAAGGTTTTGCCATCAAATTGTAGAAATTGTCAACAAACGTCAACAAAAATCTATTGGAACCCTAGATTAAAGCAATTTCCGTTTTTTTTGCTATTTTTGTAAATCTAGCATTTTTGTTTAGGTAAGAGCAAGAGCTTTGTAATCTTCTTTATCGCTAGAACTTAATTTTTAACAAAAAACAGCATTGAGATTCCAACGATTATTTTAGTAATCGATAAGTACAATATCTACTCCAAAAAAGTAGAAAAATACTTGGTAGGAAATACTAAAGCAAACTGCCGAATAAGTAGTTGCTTTTAGATGGTTTCGCTATCTCTGCTGGTATTAATATATAGAAAATAATGGGATGTTCGAGTTGTTCGAGTGGGAAGGATGGAGCACCGTCAGGATGTGGTAACAAAGGAAACTGCTCCACTGGTGGATGTAATAAAATGAATACCTTTGATTGGTTGGCACATATTGATTTGCCAGATTATGGGGCGTATGATATGGTAGAGGTAAGCTTCAAGAAAGGAGCTAGAAAAGAAATTTACAAAAAACCAGTAGAGGTAGCGATTGCTACAGGAGATTATGTTGCGGTCGAAAGTTTGGCAGGAGGATATGATGTGGGTAGGGTATCTTTGATGGGGGAATTGGTGCAATTGCAACTGAAAAAATATAAAATTCGTCCAAATACCATCTTACCTAATATACTTCGTGTAGCGAATGAAAGAGATACCGAAAAACTACATGCGGCGAGAGAAAAGGAACATCAAACACTTATTCAGGCACGGGTGATTGCTCGTAACTTGGGTATGGATATGAAAATTGGCGATGTTGAATATCAAGGTGATCAGAGAAAAGTAACTTTCTATTATACGGCTGATGGGCGAGTAGATTTCAGAGATTTGATTCGCTCGTATGCCAAGGAATTTAAGGTCAAGATTGAAATGCGTCAGATTGGCTCTCGACAGGAATCTGCTCGTATTGGAGGTATTGGTGCTTGTGGTAGAGAATTGTGTTGCTCTACTTGGTTGACAGACTTTAAGTCGGTATCTACAGCAGCAGCTCGTTACCAAAACCTAGCGATTAATCAGTCAAAATTATCAGGACAATGTGGGCGATTGAAGTGTTGTCTCAATTATGAATTGAATACTTATTTGGAAGTAATTAAAGAATTTCCTAAAAATGTAGACAAAATTCATACTAAAAAGGGGATTGCAACGCTTATAAAAACAGACATCTTTAAACGAATCATGTACTATGCTTATCGCAATGATTTGGGAATGTCTGAAATTCATCAATTAACAACAGCCCAGGTTTGGGAATTGAAAGGTCTTAACGAGAAAGGGGTGCACCCAGAAACATTGTTGGATATTAAGACCAAGAATGAAAAAATCGAAAAACAAGAAAAAGAGATTGAATTCGTTGATAATATTGATGGTGTATTGGAATTGAGACCTTTTGAAAAAAAGAAAAAACGCTCTAACAATCGCAATAGAAATCGCAATAAGAATAAAGCGAATAATAAAGGAAAAGAAACGGTTAATAAAGCAAAAAGCACTACTGAGAGCCCTAAAGAAGGAACCAAAGAAGTGCGTAAACCTAGACCAAAAAGAAAACGTCCTTCCAATAAAAAGACACCCAATAACAAGCCGAATACAGAAAAGTCAACAGACAAGTCAGAGCCTACAAACGCAAAAACAGAAGCTCCAAAGTCTAAGACCGAAAATAAAAACCGTAATCGAAATCGGAATCGAAATCGGAACCGTAATCGAAATAGAAAACCGAATACAAAGCATAATAATAACAATGATTCGACTAAAAAAGAATAACAGGAACAATTGCTCAGCTCTTTGGAGTTGGGCAATTGTCTTTTTTTTTGTGAGTAGCTTGACGAGCTGCTCAGGCAATATTTATGACCAAACGATAGAGATACAAGAAGCAAATTGGACTGAAGCAGATTCTATTGCTTTTTCGTTTGAAATATCAGATACTAGCCAACGGTATAATATATTTTTGACCGTGAATCATGAAGTAGCTTATGCTTTTCAGAATATTTATTGTCTAGTCGAGACGTATGGACCACAAGGACTTTCACAACGTCAAGTAAGTTCATTAGAATTAGCTTCTCGTAAAGGAAAATGGCTTGGAGATTGTGGAGAAGAAACATGTGTCCGTAGGATACCATTCATTGTCAATACCTTATTTGACCAAGCTGGTCAATATCAGATTGTACTGAAGCAGTACTCTCGTCCAGAGTTATTACCTCATATTCAGAGTTTACGTTTAGAGGTAGTTCCTATTGAAGGATAGTGCTGGATACTATTTTATCATTTTTATCATATCAAATAATGTCACTCAGAAATAACTTTTTCTCGTCTATTACACTGGCTACATCTATTCTTTTATTGACTGCTAGCTGTGGAGATGATCCACAACCAGATCCTAAGCCGAATCCACCAGTTGAACAAATAGAAATTACTGTTCCTACTTTTAACAGGGACAGTGCTTATGCTTATGTTGCGAAACAAGTAAGTTTTGGGCCACGAGTTCCAGAAACGGATATGCATGCTGCTTGTGCGGACTGGATGAGAGACAAATTAGCCTCTTTTGGTTGGCAAAGTCAACTCCAAGAAGCAATTATAGAAGGATACGAAAGTGGTCCACTTGCTATCAAAAACGTAATCGGAAGTTATAAACCAGAACTCAAAAACAGAGTGTTGTTGTGTGCCCACTGGGATACTAGACGTATGGCAGATCAAGATACAGCTCGTAAGACAGAGCCTATATTAGGGGCTGATGATGGCGGTAGTGGTGTTGGTATTTTGTTAGAGCTTGCCCGTGTTATTGGAGCAGATAATTTAGAGGTTGGTATTGATATTGTCTTTTTTGATGCAGAAGATCAGGGTGAGTCTAATTCTCCTCGTCCTGCTGAACAAACCTGGTGTTTGGGTTCACAGTATTGGAGCGGTCACCCACACGAAATGGCACAAAAACCTGAGTTTGGAATTTTACTAGATATGGTCGGGTATAGTCATGCCCGTTTCCCTAAAGAAGGTGTCTCCGCGAATAGAGCTCCTGCATTGCATCAAGCAGTATGGAAACAAGCACAAGAACTTGGCTATAGTGATTTATTTGTACAAGATGTCGTACAAGAATTGATTGACGATCATTTATATATCAATGATATTGCTAAAATTCCTACTATTGATATTATTAACCTGCCAACGAATCCCGCTGCTAACAGACGTTTTGGATATTATTGGCATACGCATCACGATAATATGGATATAATAGGCAAACATACCCTTAATGCAGTAGGAAAAACATTGCTACGTACCTTGTACAAGCACGAAAAAGGAATATTATTTAAGTAGTTATGTGCAGCATAAAAAATCCACCTTATCTTTTATAGATAAGGTGGATTTATAGTTTTTAGAAAGGTGTTGGAGTATTTATCGACTGATCGTGATTTTCTCTCGTTTGAGCAATTCTCCTTTTTTATTACGGATCAATAAAGCATATTGCCCGTTTGTAAGGCGACTAATGTCTTGTTGATAATGCTCTCCTTGAGCAGTAGCGTTAGATAGAGCAATCCGCCCCATGATATCTAACAATTCTATGCTGTAACCCTCTTGTGGCAACTCAGTAGACTGGATATAAAGTATTTTATTGGCAGGATTTGGGAATATACTAACCGCAATTTGATCTTCGATATAGGTGACATTAATTGTAGTGGTATCTATTTCTCGATATTGAACCGCAGCGACTTCATTGCTATTGTTTGGATTCATCTGAAAACGGGCAACAGGCTGTTTCGCCCCTTCTGATAAGTAGTCATAATAAACTAAACTATCGTTATTAGGAATAGGAACAGGAGAGGAATTGCCAATCGTATTGGTAACATCGAGCCAGAAAGGAGGCAAGAAGCCTGGATCAACTTTGATCTCAATTTTGATCGTGACAATGTTAATTACTTTTTGACGTAAGACATCAATAATAGTATCTGAAAACATACAAGTACCAAACGCATCCACTTCTCTCACTTCTTTACCATCTAGATTGATACGGATAGAATCTGCTCTTGAGGTTTGCCCACCTACAATAGAATCTAATGTCGCTCTTAGGAAAGGAACACTATCAATATGTTCTCCAATGAAAAGCTCATAGTCATCGCTTGCCAAATTAGGGTAGCTAAAAGGAGCTACTTGAGTGATATGTTGGTCAGCATAAGGAGCAAAAAATGAAAAACCTAATATTTCGATCCCCCCACCTATTCGTGTCATTTGTGTAGAGCTAACATCTACATAAGTTGTCCCTGGGAAACCAGCTAATAGTGGTTGTAGAATATCGGTAGAAGGAAAACTACTGAATTGAGCTCCCGAAGAAGCGGCTTGAACCGTATCAGTCGTTATGTTATTATTGGTCCAAGTTGAAAAATCCCAACTAGTAGCGGTACTACTAGCCGCAGTTACTAGCAATGTTGTATCATTGTTAGTATTGTAGGTGACAATGTCACCTGCCTGTTGGAAGCTAGCACTAGTATAGGTGATTTGAGCAGATAGGATAGTAGAAGTCATTACTAATCCTAGTAATAACCCTGTAGAACGTACAAATTTTTTCATAATAGATGTGGTTTATGTTTTCGTAAAAAATGATTTAGGGCTATTTTGCCACTGCCTTTTGAGAAATTATGTTGATGCAGGGCGTCTTTTTGGGAGTGGCACAAGATACATAATACCTGTAAGTTTTTCGGCTGATTATTTAGTTTATTGCCATCAATATGATCTACATGTATATACTTTCGATCTTTTTTATCTTGGATTGAGAACTGGCATTTTTGGCAAGTATAGTTCTTGCTAGCTCTATATTTTCGGCTAATGGTAGACCAGTTGGAACTATATCCATAAGAGCCAACTTTGATGGGACGTAGGGTAGGATGGTAGTATTTTTTATTGAAAAGACGTTGTTGTGCTTCAAAAGTAGCGGTATCTCTGGGAGGATTTTCACCTTGTTTTTCCAATACTTTGACGCAATATTTGCAAATTTCTAAATTAGCTCTGGTTACCGCAGAGGTTTCTTTGTGGACTAGTTTGGCTAACCCAATATTATTCCAATAATAATTACCTTTCAAATAGCCCTTCTTTTTTTGTTTCTGAATCGCCTGGCAGGCAACTAGATGAGCTTTGGGGTTGCCAAATCGATTAATAGCATAATTTTTATAATACAAGTATCCCTGCTGGTGAATATTACCTAGTTGCAAAAAAATACCTTCTTCTTGCAGTAGAATAGCCTCTTTTTTGACCTGTTCGGTGAGGTTCGTTTTGAGCACTAAATTCCCTGTAGTCAGTTTAGTAGTATGCTGTGCTTTTGTATAGCTTGCTTTCTTCTTTTTGTAGTAGTTTTTTCTGTCTAGTTTTCTCTTTATACTATTTAGTAGGTTTTTGTTTTTTCTCATTTGTTAGACGACTTAAAATGGTTCTTGAACTAAAGAGCCCAAGAACCAAACCAAATATTATCATGGAACACTGGAATACTATTTCTTTACTACCTTTTGGTACATACTTTCTTCACTAGTTTGAGCATGCAAGATATATATGCCTGTTGCTAAGCCACTGATATTGATGTTGTCTACACTAGGTGTTAATATAACTTTACCTTCTAGATTGAGTAGCTGTACTGTTTCTATTCGTGCAGTGGTTTGCAAAGTGATTTGACCTGTGGTTGGATTAGGGAACACTTTGAGATCTTGCTGGGGAGCTAGTTTGGTGATATTGATGGTGTGGGGGGCAGTGCTGAGTTTGAATAGTTGCATAAAACTAGCCGTATTAGATCTTGCGACTGTTGCTGTAAAATAAAATTCTCCATCAATTAACTGAAAGTTGCCAGGAGATGAGCTACTATTAGGATATAAGTCGGCTACTTTTTGAAAAGAGTTGCCATCATACTGCCAGAGCTCTCGATCGTCATTGGATGAACTGCTACTATCGGCTATGAAATATAGCCTATTGTTATAAACCCAGAAGTTGGATGGATTAGAGTTGCCTGCTACTGATAAATCAAATGTAGTAATATTAGTAGCATTTTTTCGGTGCAATTCAGACTGGTTTTGGATGGAGTCTATCCCACCAAAAAAAAGGCTGTTATTATAAGTCTCAATCCAATCGCCACCACTATTGAGTCCCATGAAAAAATCATAATTTTTATCATTCACAAAAGTGATCTGATTATTACTATATTGATAAGCTTTTCGGGCATTAAAATTAGGATTGGAATACGCCAAAAAATATAAAACACCATTTTTTTCTGTCAAGGAGGAGGTGTTAAAGTAAGGTATGTTACTACTATTGGGGAGTGGCATTACTGTATTACCATCGTAGTGATGGACAGTGAAGTAACCGTTACTAGTAGTTCCTGGGGCGATAAAATATAATTCACCCTGAAATAAACGATGATCATAACTAGGATAGGTAGAACTATCAAGGTGAGAAACAGTATTATTTTGATAAGTACCTAGATAGTAAGTGCTTGAAAAAGATTTGTTAGCACCAAAATACAATATATTATTGCTGGTATCTACGGTCAAGTGGTGTCTATTGGCATTGAAGCTACGAATAGTCGATAAAGTATTGCCGTCATACTGGATTAAACCACTCGTATAAGTATTATTTGTAGTGTCTATATTGGTTCCCCAAAATACGAGTTGGTTTTGTAGAAACTTAACATCTGTCTCGCTAAAGACTAGTGCATGTGTTGGAGTAACTGTGGTACCGTCAAAGCTACAAAGTCTTGCCGTAAATGAACTGCTGCTATGGCTTCGAGATAGAAAATAGAGCTTGTTCTTAAATACGCCAACTAGCTCAGAAATAGAGGTGTTTGATGGCAGTGGCACCCTAGTAGAAGTGATTCCATCTGTTTTGTAAAGTTCTCTGGAGATTGTTGAACCATTGGGGCTATTTTCTATTACGAAATAATGCTCTCCAGCATAAGTGATCAAAAATTCTTCTTTGTTGGAATAGATATTATTGGACGTAACAGCTCCATTGAAAAAAGTGATATTAGAAATTTGCGTAGGACTTTGAGCCGTTGCCTTATCGGTAATCATTAGGCAGAGAAAAACTAAAAGTATCTTATTACTAATGGATAGCTTCATGGGATAATTGGATTTTGTTGTTGGTTTAATAATGGGAGGGGAACTTATTATAATACGTATGAATAGTGCAAAAAGATGATTTGAAATATGTATTTATGTAAATATAAGGTAAAATAGCTTTGTAGCAGGGATTCTTCTAAGTAGTATTTTTCTGAAATACTCTAATGTTTTTTTGAATAAATCAAATATATAGGTATCTTTGCCAACCCAAAGGGGCGGAAGTCTGCCTAGAACAGACCTGCAAAAAGGACAGCTTGTAGTCAATTATACATGCTTAAGAACATCTGAGGGAGAATAAAAGTGAATTGTATTAAACTATTTAATTAATTAGAATGTACGCAATAGTAGAAATCAAAGGACAACAGTTCAAGGTGAGTGAAGGTCAAGAAATCTTCGTACATCGCCTAGACGCTGCTGAGGGTGATAAAGTTACTTTCGACAAAGTACTCCTCGTAGCCAATGAAGGCAACATTCAGGTTGGTTCTCCAACCATCGCTGCCAAAGTGGAAACGACTGTTCTTGAACAAGTAAAAGGTGACAAAGTCATCGTATTCAAGAAGAAACGCCGTAAGGGATACCGTCGTAAGAACGGACACCGTCAGCAATTCACCAAAATTAAAGTAGACAGCATTGCATAATGCGTCTCCGACAAATTTATTTTTTTTAATCAAGTGTTAAAATTCTGAAATCATGGCTCACAAAAAAGGAGTAGGTAGTACAGATAACGGCCGCGATAGTAATAGCAACCGTCTTGGTGTTAAATTATTCGGAGGACAATCTGCGATTGCTGGTAACATCATTGTACGTCAACGTGGAACAAAATTTCATCCAGGTTTAGGAGTAGGAGTTGGTAAAGACCATACTATCTTCGCATTAAAGGATGGCGTTGTCGAATTCAAAAAAGGATTCAAAAACCGTACTTTTATACATATCGTATAATTTAACGTACGTACATTATCTAAAAGAGCCATCTGACCAACTGTTAGATGGCTCTTTTTATGCAAAAATAACTTCTCAACTAGAGCAGTTCCTAGAAAAGCCTCTTCCAAAGAGGCTATAAAATAAATAACATGAGTAATATAGTCGCTATCGTAGGACGTCCCAACGTAGGCAAATCAACTTTTTTCAATCGGATGCTCGGCATGCGAAAAGCAATTATAGATGACGTGAGTGGTGTTACTCGCGATCGTCAGTATGGCAAAGTCGAATGGAATGGCCGTTCATTTACCCTAATTGATACAGGGGGATTTATTGGTGATTCGGAAGATAAATTTGCTTCTGCTATTAGAGATCAAGTACACATTGCTATCAATGAGGCCGATGTTGTTCTTTTCATGGTAGATGTTGCTACAGGGATTACAGATCTGGATGAGCAGGTTTCAGAACTACTGCACCGTTCAGGGAAAGAAATTTTATTGGTAGTCAATAAAGTAGATAATAGTGCTAGACATCTGGATGCACATGAATTTTGGTCATTAGGATATGATGAACTACACCCAGTTTCTTCTTCTTCTGGAAGTGGAACAGGAGATTTGTTAGATATTATCATCGAAAAATTACCCGAAGCAGAAGTTTTTGAAGAAGATCTTCCCAAATTTGCGATTATTGGGCGTCCCAATGCGGGTAAATCATCTCTGACCAACGCATTGTTGGGAGAAGATAGAAGTATAGTCACAGATATAGCAGGAACTACCCGCGATACTGTACATGCTAAATACAGTAAGTTTGGTAAAGAGTTTATGCTCATAGATACGGCTGGACTTCGTAAGAAAAAGAATGTTAAGGAAGACCTAGAGTTTTACTCGGTGATGCGTGCTATACGTGCCATTGAGTCGGCTGACATTTGTATTTTGATGCTAGATGCTACCAAAGGAGTAGAAGGACAAGATTTGAATATCTTCCGTTTGGCAGTCAAAAATAACAAAGGAGTAGTCGTCTTGGTCAATAAATGGGATTTGGTACAGAATAAAGAAACCAATACAGCCAAAGAATTTGAGGAAAAGATCAAAAGTCGTTTAGCTCCATTTTCGGATGTACCAGTTGTTTTCATTTCGGTACTAGACAAGCAGCGTATCTTCAGATCTATAGAAGTCGCTTTAGAGGTGTACAATCATCGCTCTACTCGTATCACTACTTCTCAGTTGAATAATTTCGTACAAGAGATCGTGGATCAAAATCCACCACCAACTTATAGAGGTAATTTTATTAGTATAAAGTATGTGACTCAGATCCATACTCCTTATCCTGCTTTTGTGTTTTTCTGCAATCATCCGAAGCAAATAAAGGAGCCTTACAGAAACTACTTAGAGAATCGTTTTAGAGAACATTTTAATTTTACTGGAACACCGATTTCTCTATTTTTTAGACAGAAATAATAGTTTTTTTCGATTAAATAGAAAAAAATGACAATGCTATTAGATGGAAATCTAATAGCATTTTTAAATTTGGACAGACTCTTATTTGAAATTATAAATAAATAGAACAATGTTAGGAACAGCCATACTTTTGATGTTTACGGTTATTGTCGTACCCTATGTTTCTTTTACATACGGGACTCCTTTATCTGATTTTCAAACAGAATTACTGTGGGATAGTGCTGCGGTTGCTTTTGGAGTAGCAATGTATTGTTTTGTAGTAGGACAAATAACAAAAAATAATAGTCAGGTAGATAAGCTTTGGAGTATTGTACCGATTGTTTATGCCTGGCACATTGCGATAGCAGGTGGTTGGAATCCTAGGATGGTTCTAATGGCCGTATTGGTGACGATCTGGGGAGCCCGATTGACGTATAATTTTGCACGAAGAGGAGCCTATACATGGCGTTTTTGGGAAGGCGAAGAAGATTATCGGTGGGAAATATTACGACAAAGACCTGCTTTTAAGAACCCTATTGTATGGATGTTATTCAATCTATTTTTCATTTGCCTATATCAACACGCTTTGATTTACCTGTTCACCTTGCCTGTCTTGACAGGGTTGAGTGAAGCAGCTCCTGAAGGACTGATTTGGGCGGATTATTTATTGGCGATTCTTTTTGTTGGGTTTGTGGTCATCGAGTATATCAGTGACCAACAACAATGGGTGTTTCAGAATGAGAAATATAGAAGAATAGCCGCTAAGGAACCATTGGGTGAATATGCACATGGATTTGTTCGTACAGGATTGTGGGGAATTGTTCGTCACCCCAATTATGGAGCAGAACAAGCGATTTGGATTGTCTTTTATTTCTTTAGTGTCATTGCTACAGGAGGAGAGTGGATCAATTGGAGTGTAGCAGGAGCGGTGCTGTTAGTGATTCTATTCAAGGGAAGTTCTGACTTTTCGGAAGATATATCAGCGAGCAAATACCCTGAATACAAAGATTACCAGAAAAAAGTACCTCGTTTTGTTCCCTTTACCAAATGGTAAGATCCAACTACATTCAGGTTTATGAGCAGGAATTATTGCTGGTCGATGGACAAAGGTTTCTAAAAGAACATTTAGATTGCCTTGGACAGTTCAATGATAGGCATGGTCAAAAATATTTTGTACGAGCGCACAAAGGAGTACGATTTCGACAATATGTAGGAGTATTGCAGGTGGGGAATTTGACGATAGAAATACTACCTAAAGCAAACCAAACGGTAACAGATGCCCATTATTGGCAGCAATGTTTATTAGAGATGTTGCAGTATTGTGAGCAGTTGCCCATTGACAGTATTTCCAAAGCTCCATTAGGATTGGACAAAAGTCCTTTGTTGACGATCTATATGGATTTGTTTATAGTCTCTATTGAGAAGCTTTTGCAGGTAGGATTGCAGAAGTATTACCGACTAGAAACTAAGAATAGTAATCACTGGCGAGGACAGATTAATTTTGCGAAGCAAATAGAAAAGAATTGGTGCCAGCCTCAGAAGATATATAGTAGCCAACAGGTGTATAATCATGATAGTGCTACGCACCAACTATTGGTAGAAGCTTTAGAGATTGTCCAGAAAGTAGGATATAGGAAAGGGGTGAAACGAAAAGCTCATTTTTTATTGAAACAATTTCCTATTGTTCCGAAAAGAGAGCGAATACATCAATTGATGTCTTCTATTGAGACCCCTCCTGTTCACAGTCCTTATTATTTGGCTGTAGAACTGGCCAAAATGCTGGTATTGAGATATAGTCCAAGTCTTCGTACAGGAGATATGCCATTGTTAGCATTGTTGTTTGATATGAATCAATTGTTTGAACGATTTGTAGGAATACAACTTTGTAGAAAAATGCCTACAGGTTGGAATATAGCCATGCAACAGCGTCGACTCTTTTGGCAACAAAAACATCTTCGTCCAGATATTTTGATTCAAACCCCTCAACAAAATTATGTTTTAGATACCAAATGGAAAATTTTGTCTAATGCACAACCTTCGAGTGACGACTTGCGACAGATGTATGTATATAATCACCAGTTTGAAGCCCAAAAAAGTATTTTAATTTATCCAAAGGTATCCGATTTGGAGAACAATAAAGGGACATATACGACACCTATTTATTTGGATGGTAAGCCCGAAATACATGATTGTGAAGTTATCTTTGTATCTTTATTAGATAAAGAAATGAAGTTAAATACCGATTTGGTTCGACCCATCTTAAGGGCACTTGGTATAGAATAATAACCAAGATAGGTGTTCTGTTGGAGATAAATAGTCTGATGGCTATGGTCTGACTATTTAAATACTATTTTCATGACGATCCAACAATTGCGATACGTAGTCGCTTTAGATACCCATAAGCATTTTGTCAAGGCAGCGGAGAGTTGTTTTGTAGCACAGCCAACACTGACATTACAAGTCAAAAAATTAGAAAAACAACTTGATTTTTTAATTTTTGATCGTTCTGTTACACCACTTCAAACAACCCCTTTAGGAGGAATATTTGTATTGAAGGCAAGACAAATTCTACGAGAAATCGAACAATTGGAAGAATTAATTAATACCGAAAAAAATGAAGTGCAGGGTACTTATAGGATTGGTATTATTCCTTCTATTGCTCCTTATTTGCTCCCTTTATTTGTCAAATCGTTTTTAGCCAAATTTCCAGAAGTAAAACTGATCATAAAGGAAAGGCAGAGTGAACAAATAATAGAAGATATCAATCACAATTTATTGGATATAGGTATTTTATCAACGCCTATAGAAGAGGCTCGAATTAGAGAGATACCATTGTATTATGAACCATTTGGTGTCTATGCCAATGCTTCCAGTACTTTGCTTCAGAAGAAAACAATAGCTGAAGAAGATTTGACGACCAAAGATTTGTGGTTGTTAGAAGAAGGACATTGTTTTCGCAATCAGACCTTGCGTATTTGTGGCAAATCAATAGAAGATGAAGCGAATAGGAATTTGAGTTTTGAAGGTGGTTCTATCGAAACACTGAAAAAAATGGTGCAAGATATGGGAGGATACACGCTAGTCCCCCAACTAGCCATACACCCTTCGGAAGATACACCATTTATTCGCTCCTTTCAAGCACCAGAACCAGCACGGGAGGTTAGTTTGATTACCCATCAGAGTTTTGCTAAGGAAACAATACTGACCGAATTGCGTCGAGCAATTTTGAAAGATATTCCCAAAGCCTTTAAGAAGAACAGCCGATTTATTACTGTGGACTGGAGGTAAGGAGTGCCACAATATCTGTTTTTCCTTGTTTTTGAGCATGTTCTAAGGCAGACAGACCTTGGGTGTCTTTAATATCCAAATTAGCTCCAGCATCTAATAATTGTTGCACAATAGCTGGTGTTGCATAACTACAGGCATAGATTAGGGCGGTTGCTCCAGTTTGACTTTGTGTATTGATAGCAGCCCCGTGTTGTAGCAATAGATCGATTTGCGTACTCAATTGTTTGAAAGAAGCTCCCATTAGAGCAGTATTGCCTGCAGCATCTTTTTTGTCAACTTCGGCCCCATTTTCTAATAATAAAGAGACTATATCACTTGCATTGCTATAGGTTGCCAGTACGATAGGTGGAAAACCTCTATCGTTAGTTTGGTTAATGACAGCAGGATTTGATTGGATAACTGTTTTTGCTAACGCAATATCATTGTTACGACAGGCTTGGAATATATCAGACATAAGAGGTTTTTTATTTTATAGGAAATTGTAATAGGTAACTAGTTCTTCGACATGCTCTAAAATAAAAAATAATCTACACTTCTATCAAAAGGGTAGAAGCTAGATTATTTCATTACACACTACTGTATTGTTTATACTTTTGATAAAGAAATACCTAAAAGTAATTGGTTTCATTTTGTTATTACAAACATACAAGCTTTCGTTATTAATGTCAAATTAATAATATAGAGCTAGTTATTTATAAAATAAATAATGAGGTTGCTACAGAGATACTTTTATAGTGATATTAGTGTGCAAAAATCTAAAAATTGATTAATGATTGTTGCCGTTTGATGAGGGGCTTCTAGGGTTCCTAAATGACCAATTTGAGGTAAAATGTGAACACTACTACAAGCTGGAAGGCTAGTTTGAGCCAAACTAAATGAATAAGGAACTGCTGCATCTTGTTGCCCAATGATAAATAAGACAGGGCAAGTCAACTGCTGTAAGGTTTGGGTGTGATCTAACCGATTGATCATAGCATAAGAGGCGGCAATAACAGCATCAGTATGATGGGCACTGGTATGATGCACGAGCTCCTCAATGAGCATTGGATTATTTTTGACAAATGGTTTGGCGAATAGATTCCTAACAAATTGACTGGCAAATGGAGCTACCCCATGTCGCTGGATGAACGAAATGGTCTTTTTTCGGTTAATAATTCTTTCGGGGCTATCTAGGAATGGGTGTGAATGGAATAGACCTAGCCCTTGGAGTTGATTGGGATATTTTTTGGCAAATTCTAGAGCTACATAACCTCCCATAGAATGACCGATAATCGTACATTTTGGTATGGCCAACTCTGCTAAAACTGCAGCCACAGCTTCGGACATTTCGGTTATTGCTCCATTAGGTAAAAGATCAGATTTGCCAAATCCAGATAGATCAATCGTCAGAATACGATATTTTTTAGATAGAAGTGGGATAAATTCTGCCCACATCGTACTATCTTCGCAGAAGCCATGTAATAAAACAAGGGGGTGTCCTTGTCCAATCTGTTGAAAAGCAACTTTTGATTGTTGGTATATTATATAGGGCATTTTATATTTTTTTCAAAATCTTACAATGAAGTTACTTCCCAAAATTTGTAGAAATACCTTCATCATACTCAGGATTTCAAAATTAACAAAATATGCAATTGCAGAAACCAATTTTTATATTTTTATTATGCTGCTGGGCATCTATTTTTGTCGCACAACCTACTTTTCCTAAAAATGGAGTGTATGACGATCGAGATGGGCATTATGCTTTTACGAATGCGACGATCTATGTATCGCCCACGAAAAAACTAGAAAATGCTACCCTTATTATCAAAAAAGGGAAAGTTGTTAGTTGCTCTGCGGGTAAGATGGCTATTCCCCAAGGTGCCATTATAGTAGATCTGAAAGGAAAATATATCTATCCCTCTTTTATTGAATTGCATTCTAATTATGGCTTGCCCAAACCTAAAGCGTTTGCTAGAAAGGGAAAGCAGTCACAGAAAATATCAAATAAAGACGGAGCCTATAGCTGGAATGAAGCTTTACGTCCAGAAATAGATGCTACCGAAATGTTTTCAGTTGATGGCAAAACGGCAAAAGAGTTTAGAAAGATTGGATTTGGGACGATCCTAACTCATAATAGAGATGGTATTGCAAGAGGAACATCAGCATTGGTACTACTAGGAGAGGAGAACGAACACGACATGATTATTAAGCCGCAAGCGGCCAAACATTTTTCATTTAGTAAAGGGACTTCTACCCAGAATTATCCTAGTTCTAGGATGGGGGCAATTGCATTGTTACGTCAAGCATATTATGATGCTAAATGGTATCAAGGACAGGAAGAAAAAGAGTACAACATTTCTTTAGAAAAATGGAATGAAGGACGTGACTTACCTCAGTTTTTCGAGGTGAATAACCGATTAGATTTGCTTCGTGCGGACAAAATAGGAGACGAATTTGGTGTACAATATATATTCAGAGGTGGAGGAGATGAATATTTGAGATTGGATGCGATCAAAGCATCAGGAGGAGCTGTACTATTACCTGTTGCTTTTCCTAAAGCTTATGATGTCAAAGATATCTTTGATGCAGAAGAATTGAGCTTAGAGCAAATGAAACACTGGGAGTTAGCCCCAACTAATCCAGCCAAGGTAGCAGAGGCATCAATTACTTTTGCTATTACAACAGATTATCTAAAGGATAAGAATGATTTTCTGAAGGCTATTCGCAAAGCCTATCAATTTGGATTGTCAGAAGAAGATTTACTAAGAGCATTAACTATAGCACCTGCTAAACTGATTAAGGCAATTGATCAGGTAGGAACTCTAGAGAAAGGTAAATTGGCAAATTTTATTATTACATCGGATAATATTCTCAAAGAAAAAACAATCATTCATCACAATTGGGTGAAAGGGAAACCTTATATCGTTAAAGATTGGAATCCTATTGATATCAGAGGGAAATATGAACTCAAAGTAGGAACAGAAGCGTATCAATTGACAATAAGTGGTTCAGAGCAAATGCCTGAAATGTATCTACAAAGTGCTAAAGAGATTATTGCAGCAGAGAAAGATACCACGGCTAAAAAGTCAAAAGGTAAGAAGATAGCCTATAAACTAACCAATGGATTGATTTCATTTACGCTTGCTTCTCAAGACACAACCAAAAAAGTAAACAATACTTACCGCCTGTCGGGAGATGTCATGGCTGAAAATTGGAAAGGGCAGGCGACTGATCCTGATGGGAATTGGATACAGTGGGCTGCTAGTCGTATTGGAGAAGCAGAGGAAGCAAAAGAAGAAAAATTACCAAAAAGAGATTCTTCTACTCTGGGAGAAATCTTTTATCCATTTTCTGGTTATGGATATACAAAAGAAAAACTACCTCAACAAAAAACGGTATTGGTCAAAGGAGCTACTGTTTGGACTGGGGAGAAAGAAGGAGTATTAGAAGATACAGATGTTTTAATCAAAGATGGTAAAATTGCGAAAGTAGGAAAAGGCTTATCCGAAAATGGTGCAATGGTTATTGATGGAAAAGGAAAGCACTTGACAGCAGGTATTATTGACGAACATTCTCATATTTCTATCAACTATGGTGTCAATGAAGGGACACAAGCAAGTTCGGCAGAGGTACGTATAGGAGATGTGCTCAATTCGGAAGATATTAATATGTATCGTCAGTTAGCTGGTGGGGTTGTTGGAGCTCAGCTGCTACACGGTTCGGCTAACCCAATTGGAGGACAGTCAGCTGTGATCAAGTTTAGATGGGGGCAACTTCCCGAAGCCCTCAAGATCAAAGACGCCGATGGTTTTATCAAATTTGCACTGGGAGAAAATGTTAAGCAATCTAATTGGGGAGCTAATGCAACTTCCCGTTTTCCTCAAACTAGAATGGGAGTTGAGCAAGTCTATGAAGATCATTTTACTAGAGCAGCAGAGTACGGAGCGGCATTGCAGAAAGGCGAAAAAGTTAGAAAGGATTTAGAGTTGGATGCTATTTTGGAAATTATCAATAAGAAGCGTTTTATTTCTTGTCACTCTTATGTGCAGAGCGAAATAACGATGTTGATGCGAGTGGCAGAAAGATACGATTTTAGACTCAATACTTTTACGCATATATTGGAAGGGTATAAGGTTGCGGACAAAATGAAAGCTCATGGAGCAGGAGCCTCTACTTTTTCGGACTGGTGGGCTTACAAGTATGAGGTAATGGATGCGATTCCTTACAATGCTAAAGTATTGCATGATATGGGAATCGTAGTAGCGATTAATTCGGATGACGCCGAAATGGGGCGTAGACTTAATCAAGAAGCTGCTAAGAGTGTGAAATATGGCGCTATGACTGAAGAGGCCGCTTGGAATATGGTGACCATCAATCCTGCTAAATTACTACATATCGATAACGTAACAGGAAGTATCAAAGTCGGTAAAGATGCGGATGTCGTCTTGTGGTCAGACAATCCACTTTCAGTTTATACCAGAGCAGAAAAGACTTTTATTGATGGTATCTGCTTATTTGATTTGGAAGAAGACAAAGCAAAAAGAGCTTTGATTCAGAAAGAACGCAGCCGTTTGATTCAGAAAATGATAACTGCTAAAGGAAAAGGAGCTAAAACACAACCTCCTATGAGAGAACCAAAACATCACTATCACTGTGGTGATATTGACTGTAATAATTTCATTGATTTTAATGTAGATTTAAATAGAGGCGAATGAAAAAGATTTTAATTATAGCGGTTTTGATGAGTTGTCAGCTATTGGGCTGGTCTCAACGAGATATCAATGCTAGTTTTGTTTATGCAGGACAGACCAGGAATTATACGATCCATTTGCCTACTAATTATAGTGCTACCGCTAATTTTCCAATGGTCTTTAATCTGCATGGGTATGGCTCCAATCGCTCTGAGCAAGCTTTAGTTAGTGAAATGAATACAGTTGCTAATGCGAACGATTTTATTGTAGTTTATCCAGATGGAACGTTAGATTTGACAGGCAATCGTTATTGGAACGCCAACTACAATACGGTACAGGATGATATTGGCTTTTTGAATGCATTGGTCGATAGTATGAAAACTAACTATAATATAGATGCAAATCGTGTCTACAGCACAGGGTATTCTAACGGGGCAATAATGAGTCATACGCTGGCGTGTGAATCTACGAATACCTTTGCTGCGATAGCAAGTGTAGCAGGTACTATGGCTATCGGACAGCGTAGTAGCTGTAGTCCTACTCGAACCATGCCTGTACTTCATATACATGGCAGCAACGATGCAGTAGTGCCTTATGGGGGCAATGGGCTGCTAATTGGAGTAGATTCTCTAATCGCTTATTGGGTGGCGTTTAATGGTGTCATGGGGACACCTACGGCTACTAATATTCCTAATATTAATGCGTTTGATTTGTGTACGGCAGAGCGGTTTGAGTACAATGGAAATGGTAGTCAAGCTCCTGTCCATCTTATAGAAGTGACAGGGGGCAGACATACTTGGCCAGGTTCTACAATTCAGACAGGAGGGGGGACTTCTCAAGACTTTGAAGCCAGTGTAGTAATTTGGGACTTTTTTGATAGCCATCCCAGAGTAACGTCTATCACTGAAGTAGAATCATTTACTGATTTTGTTCAATTGCTTCAGAATCCCATTACTAACCAGTTATCTTGGGTCAGTACAGAAGAACGATACACCATACAAGTGGTCAATACATTGGGACAAAAGGTACTAGAGCAACAAATTGACCAACAAGGGGAGCAGACAGTGGCTCTGACAGCTCTTTCGAAGGGGGTATATTATGCTGTGTTCAGAACTGCTGATCACATTCAAACAATTCCATTTATTTGCAATTCAAAATAATTATGAAAACAATATATTGTATTATTTTTCTGCTGTGTTATGTAGCTTTGTTACCTGCTCAAACCACTGCCAATCCTACTTCTTTTTTGTATGAAAATGTTACTATTCATATTGGTAATGGGCAAACGATAGCAAAAGGTAAAATAGGGGTGCGAGATGGTAAAATTGATTGGGTAGCAGTTAGTGAGACCAAACCAACAGCTACTTATGATAAAACGATTGATGGGAAAGGACAACACATTTATCCAGGCTTAATTGCTCCTAATACTCGACTAGGACTAGAGGAAGTAGAAGCTGTACGTTCTACTAGAGATTTTAGAGAAGTGGGACTTTTTAATCCTAATGTACGCTCTATTATTGCTTATAATACGGATTCTCAAATTATCCCAACTATTCGATCCAATGGAGTTTTGTTAGCTCAGATAGTACCACAAGGAGGTCGTATTTCGGGGCAGTCTTCAGTCGCTTATACAGAGGCATACAATTGGGAAGATGCTGCGGTTCAGTTAGATAATGTTGTTCATTTACGCTGGCCTAGCCGAATACGTTATGCGGGCTGGTGGGCTTACAAAGGGGCAACTTATCGAAATAAGAATTATGATAGAGCATTGCAGGAAATGAAAGTATATTTTGATGCGGCTAAGGCTTATGCTCAAAAAGAGACAGTAGAGAAGAAAAATTTAAAATTTGAAACGATGAAAGCACTCTTTTCAAAAGATAAAAAACTGTTCATTCATGCTGATGATGCGAAAGAAATGATGGATGCTGTCAAACTATTAGAATCTTACGGAGTAGACATCGTGATACAAGGAGGAGCCGATAGTTGGAAGATAGCGGATTTTCTGGCTGAGAAAAAAATTCCAGTAGTATTACATAATGTACATTCATTACCTCGCAGAGATGATGAAGATATCGATCAGCCTTATCGCACGCCAGCTTTGCTACATGCCAAAGGAGTGAAGTTTTGTTTTTCTATGGAAGGGAGCTGGCAAGTACGTAATTTACCTTTTCAGGCAGGACAAGCAGTAGGATATGGTTTGCCTAAGGAAGTGGCTTTGTCAGCTATTACATTGACTACCGCAGAAATTTTGGGTATTAATAAACAACTAGGTTCTTTAGAAAAAGGCAAAGAAGCTACTTTTATTATTTCAGAAGGAGATGTACTTGATATGCGTACTTCAGTGATTACAGAAGCCTATATTGCTGGCAAAAAAGTAGACTTGGGGAATAAGCAAAAGGCACTTTATGAAAAATATAATAAAAAATATGATTTAGAAGAGAAATAAAATTTCTTGTTTATTTTGTATTGCAAAAGAAATATTGTTTATCTTAGTAAGACGTTATATGATAGTTGGTTAGAAAAAATATTTTTTTTCAGAAAAATATGATTTAGAGGTAACACTCTTTAATCAAGTAACATAAAACACTACATTTAATCATTTGAATTTAAGAAAACTTAGAAAAACCTATAATTATGAAAAAGTTTGCAAGCGTACTCGGAATGGGATTAGCAGTAGTATTGATGACTGCTTCTTGTGGAAACGACACACCAACTAATATCACAATTGATTCTCCAGACAAAGTAAGAGCAGGTTCTGCACAATCTGTTAGTGCTACTCAAGAAATGGAAACATTTACATTGAATGGAACTACACTTAAGATTAGTGCTGCTGATATCATGACAGCTCAAGGTGCTGGCGATAATGCTAATGCTGATGCTGCTGATATTGCTAACTTGCGTAATTCAATGATGGCTGCTGATAAAGAAGCTCAATTGTTGGACGTTAAATTCAACATGTCAGATGCACCAGTTGACAATGGTATGTTTGTATTTGGTATCGAAACAGAAGATGCTAAGAATTTGACTATGCAAATGTATGATGAAGAAGGATTTGGTATGGTAGCTAACAACCAATTTCAAATCAATAAAGGAGAAAACTACAAAGCATTGAATGTAAATGCTCTAGATAATGGTTCTTATGTCTTCCGTTTGAAAGATGATAATGGTAAAGAATTGCAAAAAACTGTAGTAGTAGAGTCTAAAAACTAGTCTTGAATATTACTATTACACAGAATATATTACAAATCCTCTTTCCTCCATATATTGGGAAAGAGGATTTTTTATCTATTAAATTAACTTAATTTTTATGAAACGATTACCCAAAATACTACTTGCTCTTTTCTTTGTTGCTAGTTTTGGTTTATTACAATCCTGTCAACAAGAATGTAACTGTGATACAAAAGAGATTACTGATAGTCCTAACCGTGCGGGCGGGGCAGTAGAGTCTTCTGCTGTAGGAGGAGTAGCAGTAGCATCATTTAAGAGTAGCTTAGCTTCTAGTGTTCAAGCAGAAGTGAGTAGTATTAAAAATGTCCCAACGTTTAAATATGATCCTAAGATATTAGGAAGTTTGACCCCAGAAGAGCTGGAGATGTTGCGTGCAGATAGCAAAAAACCGCTCTTGAGCGAAAAAGCAGCTAATGCAGAAGCAGCAGAGCTTGTAGCAGGAATTTTTAACTCGTTGATGGGAGCAGAAAACACAAAAGCTCAACTAGATGTGCAGTTATTGATGTCCGAAGAAACAGTAAAAGATGGAATGTTCTTATTTTCTATTCGTTCAGAAGAAGCACAGGATCTAGTTTTTACGATGTATGATGAAGAAGGATTCCAGACAGTAGCGAACAATACGTTTAATATCAATGAAGGAGAGAACTACAAGGCACTCAATGTTGAGTCGCTCGAAAATGGAAATTATCTTTTCAAGATTAGAAACGATGAAACACAGAAAGAATTGATTCGTCGATTGAGTATAGATAAATAATCTTAGACATATCCCCAATTAAAAAAAGGTACTAAAGAAATTTAAATTTCTTTAGTACCTTTTACTTTATAAAGTAGCTTTGATAAAACCTATTTAGGTTTACCGTGACATTGTTTATATTTTTTGCCACTACCACAAGGACAAGCTTCGTTACGACCGACTTTAGGTAGCTCTCTTTTGAAAGGCTTCGGTTTTTCTACGACTTGTTGTTGTGCATTGGCACTTCCACGACCTGCATTTTCAGCAGCACGTCGTTGAGCTTCTTCTGCTTCTCTTTGTTGTTCAATATTTGTTTTCAACTCTTCTTCATCGTACTCAATTTCTTGAGCTTCCTGAACCTCCTCTGGAGCCTGTACAGGGATAGTACCTCTAAATAGGAAAGAGACAACCTCTTTGTTGACTTTGTCCACAAACTTGAAGTACAATTCACGAGATTGAATCTTATAGATTACCAAGGGATCTTTTTGTTCAAAAGAAGCCGCTTGAGTTTGATCTTTTAGCTCATCCATATCACGCAAGTGCTCTTTCCAAAGGTTGTCAATAAGTGCTAACGTGACTGTTTTTTCAATCTCTTTCTTGAGTGACATGCCATTGGTCTTAACGGCTTCATCCAAATCTGCCCCTATTTCCATTCCTTTTTGTCCATCTGTAAACGGAATAGCGATTTTGATGAAGTTAGCATTAGGATCACTGTGGACTCTATTGATAACAGGCATAATCATCTGAGCCAGAATCTCAAATTTATTCTGATAGACTTTACTAGCTTGATCGTATAGTTTGTCTGCTGCTGTATTGAAATCCGTTCCTAAAAACTCATTTTCAGTAATATCTGGTTCGAAACCATAATAACGTACCACATCTTGTACAAAACCATCATAATTGTTGTTGGCCTTATGTTCTTTGATTAGAGAGACGGCTAGTTCGTCAAACATATTGTCCAAGTCAATAGATAGTCGATCTCCTCTAAGGGCATTATTACGCTTTTTGTAAATATTTTCTCTTTGATTGTTCATGACATCATCATATTCCAATAGACGCTTACGAACTCCAAAGTTATTTTCTTCTACTCGTTTTTGAGCTTTCTCAATTGACTTGGTAATCATACTGTGCTGAAGTGCTTCACCTTCTGTATGTCCCATGGTATCCATTACTTTCGCAATACGTTCTGATCCGAATATACGCATCAGTTTATCTTCAAGCGATACATAGAATTGAGAACCACCAACATCTCCTTGACGCCCTGCACGACCACGCAACTGACGGTCTACTCGTCTAGAATCATGACGCTCGGTACCAATAATAACTAAACCACCAGCAGCTTTGACTTCGTCCGAAATTTTAATATCGGTACCACGACCAGCCATATTGGTTGCAATCGTTACTTGACCTTTTTGACCTGCTTGAGCAACAATTTCTGCTTCACTTGCGTGTTGTTTAGCATTCAGTACGTTATGCTCTATTTTACGTAGTTTGAGCAATCTACTCAAGACTTCAGACTGTTGAACGGATACAGTACCAACTAGTACAGGTTGTCCACTTTCTCTAAATTTAATAACATCGTCTATGATGGCATTGAATTTTTCTCGTTCTGTTTTGTAGATCAAGTCATCCTTGTCATCTCTGGCAATTGGTTTATTAGTTGGTATAACAACCACATCTAGTTTGTAGATGTCCCAGAATTCACCTGCTTCAGTTTCTGCTGTACCTGTCATTCCTGACAGTTTATGATACATACGGAAGAAATTCTGTAAGGTAATAGTAGCGTAAGTTTGTGTCGTTTTTTGAATATCTACACTTTCTTTTGCTTCTAATGCCTGGTGTAGTCCATCTGAATAACGGCGTCCATCCATGATACGTCCTGTTTGCTCATCAACAATCATCACTTCATTGTTGAGTACTACATATTCGTCTTCTTTCTGGAATAATGTATAAGCCTTAATCAATTGGCGTAGAGAGTGAAGTCGTTCTGTCTTCGCAGAAAATTTAGCTAAAATACTGTCTTTCTCTTGTACAATTTCTTCTGGGGTTAACCCTTCTTTTTTATCAACAGCACTTAATTTGCTCCCAACATCTTCTAATAAGAATAGTTTGTTATCTCCAGACAATTCACCTAGATAAGCACGACCTTTATCGGTTAATTCAACACTACGGTTTTTTTCCTGTATGACGAAAAACAAAGGAGCATCTGCTTTAGGCATATGCTTAGATTGTTCTTGCATGTAGAATTTTTCCGTTTTTTGCATGACCATCATCATCCCTGGTTCACTCAAGAACTTTCTCAGTGCTCTGTGTTTGGGCAAACCTCTATAAGCACGGAAAAGAGCGAGTCCTCCACCACCTTCTTCGGCACTAGAGTTGCCAGATGCGATGAGTTTTTTAGCTTCTCGTAGGTATTCCCCTACTAGTTGTCTTTGAGCTGCTTCTAATCGTTGTACAAACGGTTTTAGATTAGTGAATAGTTCGGCACGATTGTCTTCTGATGTTGGGCCTGATATAATCAAAGGAGTACGAGCATCGTCAATCAATACAGAATCTACCTCATCAATCATGGCATAGTGAAACTTACGCTGAACCAATTGATCGGGTTTGTGAGCCATATTATCACGGAGGTAATCAAATCCAAATTCATTATTGGTACCATAAGTAATATCAGCTCCATAGGCAGCAATACGCTCAGCAGAGTGAGGCTGGTATTTGTCAATACAGTCTACTGATAAGAATAAGAAATTATGTAATGGAGCCATCCATTCAGCATCCCGTTTAGCCAAATAATCATTGACCGTAACGATATGAACACCTTGTCCAGATAGACCATTGAGATAAGCAGGAAGGGTAGAAACTAGCGTTTTACCTTCACCTGTTGCCATCTCGGCAATTTTTCCTTCATGCAATACGACTCCACCAATCAACTGTACATCATAGTGAACCATATTCCAAGTAATAGGAGCGTCGGCAGCCATCCAAGTATTTTTCCAGATAGCTTTGTCTCCTTCTATGCGGATATGGCTGTGTTCTCCCATGTGTTTGGCAGCTAGTTCCATATCAAAATCAGTAGCAGTGACTTCTAGTGTTTCATTTTCGGCAAAACGACGAGAGGTTTCTTTCACAACAGCAAATGCTTCAGGCAAAATCTCTGCTAGAATTTCTTCTAGTGATTCATCCCTTTCTTTGCGTAGTTGATCAATTTCTCCAAATAGTTTTTCTTTCTTATTGATAGAAGTAGTGTCTTCTACTTGTTTTTGAATCGTTTCGATTTCACCATCAATCTCTTGGAGATATTCTGCGATACGAGCTCTAAATTCATGGGTTTTGTTACGAAGTTCATCGTGAGACAAAACCTGTAACTGAGCATATTCTTCCTTGATACGCTCTATTTTTGGCATAATTACTTTAACATCTCTGTCAAACTTACTACCAAACATTTTTTTGAGAAAACCGAACATTTTAGGTTGTTATTTTAGATTTGAAAGGATTGTAATTCCTTTGTTGAAAATTTCTGTAAGATGGTATTACCAATAGCATTCCACAGAAAGTAATAGTTGTATAAAAGAGATCTAATACTTTGGATTGTAAATAGTAGGTCTAAATTATCGTTTAGTAAAACTTTTACTCCAACAAATATACTACATAATTTAGCTATCACATTTTATTCCAAGGCTAATATGTATGTCATTATGACAAAAAATGTGTTTTTTTATGTCAAAATTTGTTTTTTAATCCCAAAACACTAGACAAAAATGCGAAATAGCCTAGCCATAATGTTAGTCGTCATTCTTATAGGAGGTGGTATAGTTGGTTGTCAACCCAAAGAGACTCCTGTCGAATTGCCTGTAGAACAGACTGTCGATACCAAATCTTATTATTATCCAGTAGAAGAACTAGCGACGCCTCAAATATACGAGTATAGTGCTGTTGTTAGCGAAACCGAAGCATATATTTCCCATTATTGGAAAATACAGAAAGAGGTAGATGAAGAAGGAAAAGTCTATTTAGTTTGGGAACGATATAATACGGCCTTTCAGAAAGATATGTATACCAAAGAATGGATTGTAGCAGATGGTGTCGTTAGTCAAGTGTATGATTTTTATACCTTTGATAGTACGAATCAAACTTTTGAGCGACATCCTAATAAAATTAAACAAAGTATCGTTTATCCTTTTAAACCCTCGACGGATTCGGTTATGGCCTATCGTTATGAATGTGAAATGAAATTACCCCCAGATTTCACGACCGTAAAACTAATTAGAGATAGACAGTTTGATGAATTTGTTACGGTGGATTACAAAGGAGAAGAACTACAAGCGGCAGTATTCATCAGTAAAGATTTTTATGATATAGAAGACAAAGAAAAGGGAGGTTTTTGGAATCAAGAAAAAAATAAAACTGAGGTATATGCAGAGGGTATTGGGTTGATTTATGAGGATGAACAAATAAAGGGAGAGGAAGGTATTGCTGTGACACAACTTACTAATATTTATACAGTAGAAGAATTTGAAAAATTGAAAACGGGATTATAGATAACTGGACCTCTTGCAGAGTTATGAAACAAAAGAGAGGCAAACTTCTACAGATGCTCTAACTTCCTAAAAGATACCTGATGAAAGAAAATGAACAAAAGATATGAATCAACAATCAGAAATAAAAGAAGATTTGCCAGAGGTTAATCTATTGATACCGCTCTATAATGAAGAGGATGTATTTGATGAGTTGATGCGACGATTAACTGCCGTAATGGATAACTCTGCTTTGCGGTTGTCTGTGATTATGGTGGATGATGGCAGTCGAGATAACACTTCGGTTTTGATGAAAAGGAAAGCACTAGCCGACAGTCGATTTACAGCAGTATTTTTATCACGTAACTTTGGGCATCAACTAGCCTTGACAGCTGGGTTGACTTATGTGAATGCAACAGAGGCGGTATTGATATTGGATGGAGATTTGCAGGATCCTCCAGAACTGGTGGAGACATTTTATGAGCAATATCAGCAAGGGTACGATGTGGTGTATGCGGTTCGAAAAACAAGGAAAGAGAACGGGATTAAAAAATTGGCCTATAAATCATTCTACTGGATGTTGAAAAAAATATCTTATTTAGATATTCCATTAGATTCGGGCGATTTTTCGTTGGTGAGTAGGCGAGTAGTAGACGAAATGAACGAAATGGGGGAACAGAGCCGATTTTTGAGAGGGATGCGGAGTTGGATCGGTTATCAGCAAATTGGGGTGCCCTATGATAGAGATGAAAGGCAAGCCGGAGCACCTAAATATACTATTGGTAAATTAATAGAATTGGCGTTTAATGGAATTTTCAATTTTAGTTTTTTTCCTGTTAAGCTGATTACTAATGTAGGATTAGTGACTATTATTGGAAGTTTGATATATCTGGGGATTACTTTAGTGAAAAAATATGCTTTTGGAGAAGTACCAGAAGGATTTACAGCTATCATCACAGTTATTATTCTTTTTGGAGGAGTACAGTTAGTATCTATAGGGATACTGGGCGAATATATTATCCGTATTTTCTTTCAGGTCAAAAACCGCCCCCTATTTATTGTTAAAAATATCATTGCGAATAAAGAACAACAAGATGGATAAGGCTTATTATAAACAGTATTATTATTTAGAACGCGAACATTGGTGGTTTAGAGCTAGATTAGAAATTTTAGAGAACTTATTTAAAAAAGATATTTTACCTAAGGCAACTTCTAGCAGCAAAATGGCAATTCTCAATGCGGGGGTAGCTACAGGGGCAACTACAACGATGTTGGAACAATATGGTGAGGTGACTTCTCTGGAATATGATGAAGACTGTTGTCAGTTTCTGGAGGAACACTTGAATATGAAAGTGACCAATGCTTCTCTAACAGCATTACCATTTGCCGATAATTCTTTTGATGCCGTTTGTGCTTTTGATGTAATCGAACATATCAAAGAGCATGATTTGGCCGTCCAAGAAATCAAGCGAGTGTTGCGCCCAAATGGGCGGCTATTCTTGACAGTGCCTGCGTTCAATTTCTTGTGGGGAGAGCATGATGAAATCAATCATCACGAAAGGCGTTATACTCGAAAAATGTTAGTAGATGTTGTCGCAGATACTGGTATTAAGATCGAGCGTAGAAGCTATTTCAATTTCTTTCTATTTTTTCCTATTTTCTTCGTTAGGATGCTCTTGAAATTACGCCCCAAAAAAGCAGCAGGAGAACACAAGTCGGATTTTGAAACTTTCAAAGCAGAAGGGATTATTAATAAAATCCTATATCGTTTATTTAAACTAGAAGATGGGATACTCAATATGAAATGGAACTTCCCTGTTGGGGTGTCGGTATTTGTGATTGGGGTTAAGGAATAGCGTTTATTTGCTAATAACGTCTAATACCTAGGAATCAAAAAGCCATCTAGAATATTCTAGATGGCTAATAATTGGATTGGACAATATTCAATTCTTGCTAGTTTATATTACAATACGTTATCACCTGTGACATCACCCATTTTGATAGCTCTGATGTCAAAATCAGGCCATGTAGTACAGTTTCCTTTGATGCCACCTCCTAACTGTGCAGGATTGGTAACGGTAGCAAGGTCTAGTTTGTTCAAAGGTACATAAGCAATATCAATGACAGGATTAGTATTAGTCCCCAAAATAAGACCAACCATAGTCGTAATATCAATTACATCAATATAGCCATCATCATTTAGATCGGCTGCTACATAACGTCTAGGGGCTTGGTCTATATCTAGTTGCTCAAATGTCTGAACACCTAATATATGACGTTGTGTCATTACGATATCAAATACATTGACACTACCACCACCAGCAACACCAGAACTGTTGGGATAGCTCATACATACAGGTGACTGTGTAATGTCATCAAAAGTATAACGCCCAAATTCATTGGTATAAGTTGTTAACCCTAAATAATCTACTTGGACATCACTTAGTCCTGTCCAGGCAGTTCCATTCCAACTTCTGACATCGGCATGAATACAAAGTGCTTTGCCACCTTTACCACCAGGGGCTATTCCACCTACACCAGTTGGAAGACCAGCAGGAGAGAGCGTTTTCTGTATGGTATGATCAGCTTTGTCTACAGCAGTAGCCATAATAGTAGTTGGCTGCTGTTTAGCTTTGAGCTGTTGTAGCAATTCATTAGGTGCATCTACAAACTGTTCCCAGTTATCCATATTTATCTCACTAGGATAGGTTTTGATGGGAGCGTCTTTAGTACAAGAAATGGCTAGTAATGTAGCAGCGGCAATAGCCGTAGTCGTTTTTAAAAAGTGAATAGACATGTTGATTATAGTTGTATCGTGAATAATTATTTTGATAACACAATATTAGCTCAATCAAACTCTATGAGGAAATACATTTTTTAACTAAAATCATATATTTAAATAATTATTTCTTTTTATTTAAATATTTTTAATTTTGATTATTAGTTTATTATTGTTTTTTTGAAGTGTGCCAAAAATAAAAAAGTCAATAACCTAATAAAGATTATTGACTTTTTTATTTTAATAAATTGTAATAACGTCTAATATAGATCTGGTTTTAGATCACTCGCATAAAATTACTAGTGCCCTGAGCAATTAGTTTACCTGATTCATTTTGGAGTATACAGGTGACATTAGCTGTTTTTCGCCCAATTCGGACTACTCGAGGAATAGCCGTGATGGTTTGCCCTGCTTGTGCGGCACTCAAAAAATCAATGTTCATAGTCATAGAGACATAAGCAGCATCTTCTGCACTTTTTAGAAATATTTGGAAACCAAGAATTTCATCAACAATAGCTGCTACGGCTCCTCCATGTATGTTACCCATAGGATTGAGCATTTCTTCTCTCACGGTGAACTCCATTTCTAGATCTCCTTCGTCAGAGACTTTTGTTACTTTTCCGTTGAGCCAACTACCAAAACCTGCAATACGTCCACTGACATGTTGTCCAATACTATTTTGAAGTTGTTCGATATATTTTGTTTTCATTATGCTAACTCATTTAGTGTTTTGCCTAGTTTTTCTAGTGCAGTTTTGATTTGAGTTGTATGGGCATCATTTTTAGGACGTTTGAATACTTTAGTAATGGTTCCTTCTTCATCAATGACGAAAGTAGTACGCAATACACCCATTTTTATATTGCCATACATGTTCTTTTCCCCCCAAGTCCCATAGGCTTCCATGATAGTTTTGTCGGTATCTGCCAATAGAGGAAAAGGTAGATCATATTTAGCAATGAATTTTTGGTGAGAAGCTTCGCTATCAGGACTTACTCCAATTACTGCATAGTTTTGATCAAGCCAATATTGATAATTATCTCTGAGATTGCAAGCCTCTTTGGTACAGCCAGGAGTATTATCTTTGGGGTAGAAATAAAGAATGAGGTTTTTTCCCTTGAAATCAGCTAATTTGACCAAATTACCATCTTGATCTTTCCCTTCAAATGCGGGGGCTTTATCGCCTTCTTTTAATGTGACAGCCATTGTTGTGTTGTTTTTATTGGTTAGAGAGGCTTAGATGAATAGAATGGGTTCACTCTAGTTCGCCCTAACTAGCTATAGTAGTTTGTACAGCCTCTATTAGATGTAATATTTTTATAAGTTGAAGTCAATAACAGGTATTCGTTGTCTTCCTATGGTTATACAATAGAAGGACTAAATTGTTGAACTTTTAGGAAAGAGTTCAACTACCTATGTAACAGTTTTAACCATTTATAAAAAGACCGAGAGTATTCCAACCTTCCATTTTAATAGTGAATTCATGATTTAAATCAATACTAGGAACTGCAAAAAATGTGACACTCCATCGAGCATTATTATTGAATTGTGTAGGAATTTCTATGTGCCCTAATTGGAAGCAAATTTCTAGAGGAGTATCATCTAGATGAATTTCCATATCAAGCAAGTTTTCTCCTATTTCATCATCAATTACTTTTCTCCATAAGTTTGACAAAGGATAGTAATTTTGATTTAGGGAAGAATAGAAAATATATTGTTGAGAGGTAGGGCGGTTTTGATCTTTTGTGTATATGAAGTATTCTATCGTTGTTTGAGTAGGTTCAAAAAACGCTGTGCCAGACCAATAGTTCAAATTACTATTACTGAATTCCTTCAGAATCATTTTTCCAAAGATTTTATCTGTAATAGTAAGTTCTTTCTTGGTATTAAACCATTGTTTTATTTTTTTACTAAAGACCATTTAGCACTATCTAATCTACAGGAGCCAATTTGACTACTAATCCATCAATAGCATCTTGCAGTTTGATTTGACAGCCAAGACGACTATTATCTTCCACAAAAAAAGCTTGATCGAGCATGTCTTCTTCATCCTCTGATATCTCTTTTAGCTCATGATCAGATTCTACATACATATGACAGCTCGCACAAAGAGCCATCCCACCACAAGTACCCTCTACAGGAAGTTCGTAGGATTTGCAGAGTTCCATCATATTCATATTCATATCGGTAGGGGCGTCCAGTAGGTGTTCTTTTCCTTCACGGTCAATTACCGTTACTTTTATCATATTCTCTTCCATAGGTCTATTATTTTTTTTGAATTGATACCAAAGCCTGGTGTAATACAATTCCGCAAGTCACCGCTACATTTAGGCAAGGTGTATGACCAATAGCTGGTACATAAACAGAATGATCAATCAGAGGTAATATATCGGTTGGTAATCCTTCTTTTTCACTACCAAAGATAAGCAAATCTTCGGGTTGGAACTGAAAACGAGAAAGGTGTTCTGCTTTTTCGTCCACAAGAGTTGCTACTTTTCTTCCAGTATAGTTTTTCAGAAAAGTAGGTACGTCCTCTATTTTGATGATTTCTACAAAATCAATCGCTCCTGCGGTCCACACTTTTGCCATATGGGCCATATCAGCTCTTGCTTTCTTACTATGGGTAGGAGGGAGCATGAGATTATTGGCATCATGAATGTAGACCGTTTTTAACCCAAAAAATTCAGCACTCCGAATCATCGAAGATAGATTGGGACGATATTGAGGGCTATGTAGTAATATGTTCAAAATAAGAATCGTTTGTAGCGAAAAAAGAGTTTTGCAGAACAACTAGCTCCACAAAACTCTAATGTATTATTTTTTTTGAACTTGGACGGCTTAATTACCTAAATAAGCGGAATACATCCAAATCAATTTTTCTTGTTCTCTAATATAATCACTCATTTGGGAATTAGTACCCTCGTCTCCTGCAGCTGCCGATAGTTCTAGTATCTCTCGTTCGATAGGAAGTAGTACTTCATATCCTTTTAGGATCATCCTGAGTGCTTCGGAGCCATCTGTAATATTCTTAGCAGAGGGAATCGAGGCTAATTTTAGATAAGCCTCGTAAGTATGATTAGGGGTTTCTCCTAAAGTCAGTATCCGTTCTGCTATTTCATCAATTTTTAGAAACGAGTCATTATATAGTTCCTCAAATTTGAGGTGTAGTTCAAAGAATTCTTTTCCACGAATATTCCAGTGGAACCCACGAACATTCATATAGAAAAGTTGATAATTAGCAAGTAAGAGATCGAGCTTTTTGGCTAGTTTTTTTGTTTTCTTTGTATCTAGTCCAATATGATTTAAAGTTGGCATATATTATTTTTTTTATTTGATCAATACATCAGTTCTAACAAATCAAGTTGGCTTTTGTTCTGAAAGGAGTTCCAAAAAAAACTAGTTTCTAGATATGCACTAAAGACGTCTAATAGCCTGCGATCATTCTTTTTTATTCTCAACTGCTTTGAGAGCTTTTTTAATTTCTTTTTGCTTATAGTCAGGGTTCAACTCGCTCGCTTTGGTATAATCATCTGCTGCCTGTTGATATTGTTTTTGCTCATAGCGGTAGTTAGCTCTACCAAAATAGAAAGCGGCTTCTTGGTTATTGAGCATAATAGCTCGGTCAAACTCGATGGCTGCAGATTGCTTTTCCCCCATAGCTTGTAGCACCAACGCCTTGTTGTGGTAAGCATAAGCGTTGAGCGAATCTAAGGCAATGGATTGATTGATATCGCCTAGAGCTTCTGGGTAATTGCCCTGCAAGCGAGACACATCTCCTCTGTTATTATAAGCATAGGAAGTAAATCTAGTGTTAAGGTCTATTGCTTTTGTGAAATCTACTTTAGCGGCTGTATAATCTTTGAGTCCGATATAGGAGAAGCCTCGACGAATATAAGTAGCGGCATCTTTATCATTGATAGCTAGTGCTTTGTCATAGTCAGGAATTGCTTTTTTGTATTTCTGAAGCGTTGCATAGGCATATCCACGAGAAATATAAGCCAAATTACTTTCAGGGACTTGCTGAATAACCACAGAAAAATCTTTAATGGATTCTTTATGATTATTAGTGTTGTACTGTGCTAATCCTCTCTGGTAGTAGGCTAATGCATAGTCTGATTTCAACTGAATGGATTTTGTTAGGTCAGTGATACCCGCTGTAGATTGGTTGATACCACATTTGGCTACTCCTAGGTTATAATAGGCGATAGCATCTTTAGGGTCTCTCTCTACTGCTTTGGTTAGGTTTTCGATGGCAGGCTCAAGTTGTCCAGATAAACGTTGGGCGATTCCTAATCGAGCATAAATATCTGTTTTGGATTGTAAATCACTTTCTGTATCGGCATAACTGAGTTCCAGTGCTTTTTCGTAATCCGAAAGAGCCTCCTGTTGTCTAAGTGCTTTTTGTTTGGCAACCCCTCGTTGATAATAGGCTAATGTATAGTCTGGACGTAATTCAATAGCTGTAGAAAAGTCAAGAATAGCCGTTTCGGTATACTCCATCATCAAGTGTACTTTTCCTTTTTGGTAACTAATCTTTGCCTCTTTGGGGGCTAGAATACTTGCTTTCTGGAGCATCAGAATAGCCTGTTCCCATTTTTTGACATTTTGTAGTGCCATTGCTTTGTTTTGATAGGCTAAGGTATAAGTACTATCTATCTCAATGGCTTGATCGTATTCTTTGATGGCTGCTTCCCAATTTTGAGTAGCAAGTGCTTTATTTCCTTTCTTAAAATAATCATTAGCAGTTTGCCCTACAGCAGCGGTGTGCATCAAAAGAGAAAGTAAACATAATGGAGTTAATATTTTTAGCATAGTGTCATTTAGGATTGATAAAAAATACTGAAATTGTTTAGAATCTATATTAGAGATACTGAAATTGTTTAAAAAGTCTCATCCTATTAGGTGCATTCGCTCATAACTCAATTAACAAAAAAATCTTATCACAGATTCCGCATGTTGAAAATCCCAAATGTAACTTTGGGGAAACTGCAGAACTCACTTTGCCACAAACGGACTTTTTAAACATGCTCTAAACAATTTCAGTTGAAAAGGTTTTAGTACAATTTTTTAGCCAATCCAGTTTTGAGCCACGAGGTACTCTGCAATCTGAACGGCATTAGTCGCTGCCCCTTTTCGGAGATTGTCGGCAACAACCCATAGATTAAGGCTATTGTCAGCAGAAAAATCACGACGAATGCGTCCCACAAAAACGGGATCTTGGTGGTGAGCATCTTTAGGCATAGGGTAGTTGTTATTAGTTGGATCATCTACTACAATTAATCCTTCAGCTTGGCTAAGATGATGACGAAGTTCCTCTAAATCAAAATCTCTCTTAAAGCTGATATTGACACTTTCAGAGTGCCCTCCTTTAACAGGTACTCTAACAGCAGTAGCCGTTATTTTTAGAGTAGGATCACCTAATATTTTGCGTGTTTCCTTTACTAGTTTGAGCTCTTCTTTGGTATAGCCATCTTCTACAAATATATCACAGTGTGGTAGACAGTTCTCAAAAATAGGGTGTGGATAGGCAGGGTTACTAGCTGTCTTTCCTTCTAGTTCTTCTTCGTACTGACGGACAGCTTGTACACCAGTTCCTGTCATAGATTGATAGGTCGAAATGACTAATCGGTCAATGCCATAAGCATCATGAAGGGGTTTTAGAGCAACTACTAGTTGGATGGTAGAACAATTGGGGTTAGCAATAATTTTATCTGTTGCTTTTAAGTGTTGTAGATTGACTTCAGGAACAATCAGTGGTTTATCTGTATCCATTCGAAAGGCAGAGGAATTATCGACTACAGTAGTTCCTACTGCTGCAAACTGAGGAGCAAAGGTTTTTGAGATACTTCCTCCCGCAGAGAATAAGGCCAAGTCTGGTGCTTTGGCAATGGCTTCTTCCATACTGATAATGGGATGATCTTCTCCTTTGAAGTGTACTTTTTTGCCCACAGAGCGAGCAGAAGCAACAGGTAAAAATTCAGTGACAGGAAACTGTCGTTCTTCTAATACACGGCACATCACTTGCCCAACCATGCCTGTGACACCTACGACGGCTACTTTCATATTGCTAAAAATATCTATTTTAAATAATTAATTTATAGTTCCTAAAGGTAACCAATGACGATAAAAAAAATGAATTTTTAACGGCTATTTAAAGTCTGATTAACGAAAAATCGCTAATTTCAAAGCCCGTAAAATAATAATGATTATCCACGAACAAACAGGGTTCATTCTGTAACAGCAATAATTGACTGCCTATAGAGCAGTAAAATACTGCTAATCAACCAACCAAATTTATGAAATGTTGTAGTTTCTTATTGTGTTTTTTGCTAGCAATTGGCACACCACTCTATGCCCAAACATTACAAGACGATTTTTCAGATGGCAATTTTACTACCAATCCTACTTGGACTGGGGATGCGGCTGATTTCATAGTCAACGGTACCAATCAGTTACAAACGGATAACAATGGTAATACTGCAACTTCTCAGTTGAGTACGGCAGCGATGATTCAAGATAGTACGACTTGGGAGTTTTATGTGCAGATGGATTTTAGCCCATCTACTTCCAATTATACGCTAGTTTACCTCCAGTCAGATGAAGCTATTCCAGCCAATACGAATAATGGCTACTATATGCGATTAGGAGCTTCTGGAAGTACCGATGCATTGGAGCTTTATAGAGTAGATGGAGGAACTGCTACTCAAATATGGACCGGAACGGCAGGAACAATAGCGACGAACCCAACAGTTAGTGTGCGAGTTGTGCGATCCAATTCAGGAGTGTGGTCTATTTTTGCTGATTATGCAGGAGGGACGACGTATACACTTGAAGGAACCGTGACGGATGTGACCCATACCACAGGAACACATTTTGGACTACTAGCAAGATATACAAGTACTAGAGGAGCCCAATTCTTTTTTGATAATATACTGGTTAGTCCTCTATTTGTGGATGTAGTACCCCCTACTATTGATTCAGTCACAGCTATTAGTGGAACGGCGGTAGATGTTTATTTTGATGAAGTAGTAGATGCTACTACAGCTAATAATGCATCGAACTACACCCTAGATAATGGAGTGGCGGTCACTGGAGCTGTTTTGGATGCGACTGATTTGACATTAGTGCATTTGACTACTACGGCATTGACTAGCACAACAACTTATCAACTAACAGCGAATGGGGTAGAAGATTTGAATAGTAATCCTGCCTCCAATACACAAGGAACATTCACCTATTTTAATATACAATCGGCAACAGTACAAGATATCATTATCAATGAAATTTTTGCAGATCCTACTCCTCAAGTAGGGTTGCCTAATGCAGAATACATTGAGTTGTATAATCGTTCGTCTAAGTATCTACAATTAAATAATTTGACGATTGATGATGGCTCAGCTAAACCATTGCCAAATTTTGTTTTGGCACCGGACTCTATTGTTATTCTGACTTCTAGTGGGAATGTAGCTACTTACAGTTCATTTGGAACGACTCTTAATATAGGATCACTTTCATTGAGTAATGGAGGTGAATTATTAACACTAGCAGATGGAGCTGGTAATGTAATTGATTCTGTTAATTATGCTACCACATGGTATCAGGATGCTGTCAAAGATGATGGTGGATATTCATTAGAATTAATCAATCCAGGATTATTGTGTATCGGTAGTCTGAACTGGATCGCTTCTGTGGATCCAACAGGAGGAACACCAGGTAAACAGAATTCTGTTTATGATAACACACCTGATACACAGGGTCCAAGCGTGGTGAGTGCTGCTTTTATTGATTCCAATACAATTACACTTACTTTTGATGAAGCGATAGATGCTATAGCAGCAGCTAATGCAACAAACTATCAAGTTTCGAATGGAGCGACCGTTAGTAGTGTTAGTTTTATAGCTCCTACCACAGTGATATTGAACTTGTCGGCTAACATGGTAGATCAGACGAACTATACAGTAACAGCAAATAATATTACGGATTGTTCTGGAAATGCTAGTACCACTACTAATACAGGCAACTTTACTTATTTTTTCATAGAGATAGCGGGGAAAGATGAGTTGATTATCACTGAAATCATGTCAGACCCTTCTCCACAAGTAGGTCTACCACCAGTCGAATACATCGAATTGTATAACAATTCTAACAAGACGATTGACCTCGCTGATTATACCTTAGATGAAGGTACGATTAGACAATTACCTACCCAATTAATGCAACCCAATACCTATGTTGTATTGGTACCTATTGCCAATGCTGCTTCGTTTGCTAGTGTAGGAACTGTAGTGCCAGTGAGTGGATTAAGCTTGAGCAATACAGGGGAGTTACTAAGTTTGTTTGATCCTTCCAATACTCGAATTCATTTCGTAGAATACTCTAGTGACTGGTATCAAGATGCAGTTAAAGATGATGGTGGTTGGTCATTAGAGATGATTAATATTAATTTGTTGTGTAAAGAAAGTCAAAACTGGACGGCTTCTCAAGCTGCTTTTGGAGGAACACCAGCTCAGCCTAACTCTGTTGCTAATAATATACCTGATACTAAAGCTCCGAAGGTGAGTCAGATTTATCAATATTCTGATAATCAAATTTTTATTGGGTATGATGATGTCATGAATACAACATTAATAACAGATGTAACGAATTACAGCATTAATAATGGAGCAACCATTGTTAATATATTTGGCTTGACCAATAATAGTGTTATTCTGAATTTGGGAGCCAATATGGTTAGTGGAACTACTTATACAGTAGGATTCAATAATGTGAATAATATAGAAGACTGTGTTGGAAATATTTTGGCAACGAACACGCGTGATTTGACCTATTATGAAGCAGATACCGCAGAGTTATATGATGTAATTATCAATGAAATTATGGCAGACCCTAATCCTGTAGTTGGATTGCCTGAGAAAGAGTATATAGAGCTTTATAACCGTAGTAATAAGATTGTAAATTTACAAGATTATACCTTTACAGATGGTTCTTCTGTGACTGCTTTATTACCTTCGTTTATTTTGCAACCAGGAGCATATGTATTGTTGTATAGCAATAGTGACACAATTAGTTTTGCTAGTTTTGGTGATGTGTTAGCAGTATCTAGTTTTCCTGATCTAAACACGTCGGATATACTACTACTGAGTAGTAACACTGGTCAAATTATAGATGCGGTAGGATATGATTTGACATGGTACCAGAATGCTGATAAAGATGATGGTGGCTGGTCATTAGAGCGAGCAAACCCCAATCGTCCTTGTGAAGCAATAGAAAACTGGCGGGCGTCCGAGTCACTTTTGGGCGGTACTCCCTGTAGTGTTAATTCTATACTAGAAAACAGTGTAGACGATCAGTCTCCGGATGCGATTCGTGCCTTTCCATTGGCAGCAGATAGCATACAAGTTTATTTTTCAGAAGGGCTAGATATCGACGAAGTGCTCAATGTCAATAATTATGCAATTGACAATGGGGTTACAGTCGTGAGAGCATATGCTTTAGGCCCCTTCTTCAATTCTGCTATCCTAGTGTTGAATACTCCTATTACCACAGGTATTACTTATACTGTGACCATGGGGGCAGGCTTCACAGACTGTTTGGGTAATCCAATATCACTCAATAACACGGCTCGATTTGCATTGCCAGAAACAATCAATCAGGGAGATTTGATTCTGAATGAAGTATTGTTTAATCCTGTCACTAACGGGAAAGACTTTATTGAACTGTATAATAACTCGAACAAAGTGCTTAATGCAGCGGAACTTGTCTTATCGAATGCTTCTATTATAGATGGAAATTTGGCAAATGCTACTTCGCTCCAGACTAACCCTGTGACTACTAATTGGTTGATTTTTCCTAATGAGTATCTAGTGATAACAGAAGGCGTAGAGCAAGTGAGAACTCAGTACAGTACCCCTAATCCTAATAATTTTATTGAAAACAATTTGCCGACCTTCGATAATAGTGAAGGAAGTGTTTTTGTGTACGTTGCTTACGACTCTGCTTATGTTGATGCTTTGGGGAATCCACAAGTAGCTTATCTAGCAAGACAGTTGGACTTGTTTGATTATAATGAAGATATACATACTCCACTCATTGATGACAAAAATGGCGTTTCACTAGAGCGAATTGATTTTGATGCTCCAACTAATGATGAAAATAACTGGCATTCTGCTTCCACAGATGTAGGCTATGCCACTCCTGCGTATCAAAATTCTAGTTTCATGGTCAATGATATTATGGGAGACGATTTGATTGTATTGCCCAATGATAGGTTGTCACCTGATGGAGATGGATACGAAGACTTTTTGTTGATTAACTATAATGTAGATGATTTGGGTTTTGTAGCTAATATTGACATCTATGATGCGAATGGTAGACTAGTGCGTAACTTGATTAATGGAGAGTTGCTCATGCGTGAAGGTACTTTCCAATGGGATGGGACGGATAATCAAGGACGCAAACCTAAAGTAGGAATCTATGTACTCAAAATAGTAGTGTTTGATGCCAATGGAAATAGAAAAGAGTTTAAGAAAACTTGTGTACTTGCTGGGAGGATGTAAAAATATTTGCACTAGATTTTGATAAAAAGTACTAGCCCATTTGGGCTAGTACTTTTTAGTTTTCACAAGTTTCAATAAAAAATGAAACTTATTTAGGTTTGTTTTCGTTCAACAATTATAATACAGAAAGTACTAAATAGGTAGATGTGTTTTTAATATCTATTTGAACGAAAATATTTGATTATGAAAAGGAGAAGTCATACCGATTATCAGACGAGTTTAATCCTACAAGGAGTTGTTTTATTTCCAACTATATTTTTTTATTTAGTTACGGTATTGATAACAGATGATGTGTTTATTTTTGGTCTTATTTTTCAGTTTTTATTAGGGGTTACACAGGTGCTGAGTGGATTAGGAGGTGCGATTAGCTTTCAAGATCAGAAAAGAGCAAAATATACCATGGGTGCGGTGAGTTATGTTATTGGACTGATTGTTTTTTTTAATATGAATCATGAAGTGCTTATAAGTCATGCTTTTCAAAAGGCAGTCTGGATAACCATGGTTCTAATTATTCCAGTTAGTATTGCTATTTGGTATTATTGGGAAACATGGAAAGATAAAAAACTAGCAGAACAGCTAGAAAAGGGGACTGCTATACAGAAAGTAGCGTATCAAGAAGACTTATTAGATGATATGATGACCATTGAAAACTAGAGAAATGAGTACAGCTACAAAGAAAACTTATCAGATAGAATTGATTCTACAAGTTATTTGTCTGATACCCCTAGTAATAGGACATATTGGTGCTCTGATAGAACCATGGACATTGATACTGGGCCTGTCAGCACAGTTCTTAATTGGTTGTATACAGATATTGAGTGGATTAGGACATTATTTAGTCTATAACGATAAAGGTAGAGGAATGTACTTACTATCTGCTATTGGGTATTTGTTAGTCTTATATTTAGGTACATTTTTGGTAATCTCTGTAGTGGAATCTACTAACGCAAACATGGACGTGTTAGGAGTCGTACTTCTAATAATATTTCATCTCATTATACCTTCTAGTATCGCTTTGTGGTATACCAAAACTACTTTTGAACGTATGAATAGAGCCCCTGCGAAAAGCCCCAAGTTGAAAATTAAGAATGGAGATAAAGACTTACTAGACGATGGGTTGGTCTACAGCTCGAAATAAAAAAAACGATATTATCTGTAAGGATAATACCGCTTTTGAAGAAATTTATTTGTAAGTGCCGATTAGTTTTTAGTGAATTTTTGTGTAGCAATTACTTGAGCATCTTGTAGTGCTTGCATGATATAGATACCACTAGGTAGGTTCTGGACGTCAATTTGTATTTGTTGTTCTGTTGTCATTTTTTGTAGAACGACTTGTCCCATTGTATTGGTTACCTGAATATGAGTGGCTAGGTTGCTAGGAGTGGTTAGTTCTACCTGCAACTGATGTTGTACAGGATTAGGGTATATTTTTAATGTAGATTCTTGTATGTTATTGATAGTAGTAATATTACCACAAGGGCTACTATTTAGAGTGCCACAGGTGTTATTGATAATATCATATTTACATCTCAAATACTCTTCTACAGCACTTCTGTCAGCACTGTCGAGTGTACCACTGTATACAATTACTTCATAAACATTTCCGTTCAGAAATTCTCCAACTGAACGACGCCCAATTCTAAGATTTCTATTGACGGTGCCATAAGCAATATTAGTACCACCAGAAATATTGCTAGTCGTTGCCTGTCCATTGACATACAAATTAAGATTAGTAGCTGCTGTACCAAAATTAGCAGTCAAAATACGGGCATCATTATTAGGTATATTCGCAACACAGTTGTGTGACAGTGTACGGAAATTGCCAGAACTAGCGTGATGGAAAAGTACTTCGCTACGAATCAGCATTTCTTGATTGATACCAGACTGAGCCATAGAAACGGATGTCCCTGAGAGACTTCCTTCTGCAACCACAAAAACAGTACTAGTTGGACTATTGAGGCTACTTCGAGTAGACATTTCTAGGTATTGAGCTCCCGAAAAGGTTAGGTATGGTTGGTTATTGCTGCCATTGTTACCATATACAGGGCGAGAAGTAGTTGTGCTACTATTAGTCGCATTATTATTATAGCCAGATTGGTCCATCCAGCTGTTTACTCTTTGTCCGTTAGCAGTAGTATTAGTACCTCTATCAGCCGATAACCAAACTTTTAAGTTAGAATTGCCTGTAGTATCACCAACTCCACCAGGACCACTGCCAGGGACCAATGTAATAGTATCGGTAGACATACAGCCATTGGCATCGGTAGTAGTCACTTGGTACAATACATTTGGCGAAAGCCCTACTGCTGTTGCAGAGATTTGCCCATTACTCCACAAGTAGGTATAAGGAGATGTACCACCTGTTGAGCTAGCTGTAGCAGATGCACTTGTATTCGTTATGGAAATGCTTATAGGAGTCGGCTCTGTCACTGTTGCATTGATGATGCTTGGACAACTATTGCTAGTATCACTGATAGTAATGGTATAATTTCCAGCTGCTAATCCTCCAAATGTGTTACTAGTTTGAGGTCCACTCCCAATATCATAGGTATAACTACTATTCCCTCCTGTTAGGGTAATGCTACCAGTAGAAGCTCCGTGACATCCTACTGCTGTAATAGTGCTAATAAGATTGCTAGCACCACAACCTGTAGTATAATCAATATTGTATTTGCAACGTAGATATTCTTCTACCGCTTGTCTATCTGTCGCGTTCAGTACACCACTATAAACAATGACTTCATAGATATTACCACTTAAGAATTCACCATTCGAACGACGTCCAATACGTAAATTCCTATTGACAGCTGCAAAAGGAGTATTGGTGCCACTACTAATACCATTGGTTGTCAGTAGACTATTGATGTGTAGGTCAAGTGAAGTAGCAGCAGTGCCAAAGCTAGCGGTTAGTATGCGAGCATTACTATTTGGGATATTGGCAACACAATGGTGTGTACGATTTCTAAAATTTCCAGAGCTAGCATGATGAAAAAGACCTTCGTCACGAATCAACATTTCTTGGTTAATGCCACTCTGTGCCATAGAGACAGAAGTGCCAGATAGGGTACCTTCTGCTACAACAAACACGGTACTATTGGAGCTATTTAAGCTACTTTGACTACCAATTTCTAGAAATTGCCCACCTGTGAAAGCTAAGTAAGGCATACTGTTGCTCCCATTTGTGTTATAAACTGGACGAGAAGAGGTGCTACCACTATTGGTAACGGTATTGTTATACCCAGACTGATCCGTCCAACTTGATACCCTTTGTCCGTTAGTGGTAGTGCTAGTTCCCATATCAGCAGTCAACCAAACTGTTAATGCCGAAGTCCCATTGGTACTCCCTATGCCACCAGGCCCATTTTGGGCAAAACTGCTACAAGGAAATAGTAGGGTGAGTAATACGATGAATGTTACATTTTGTTTAAGCATAATTTTAAAATTAAGGTGCTGTATAATAAATATTTAGTTATTTGTTAATTGGTCAATTAGGTCATCTCGTTTTAGTTTAGAGATGCCAATTTTTGCCCCATCTTCCATAATGACAGAACTGGGACGCGTACGAATTAATTTTTTGACGTATTTGGGATTGACTATAGCAGAGCGATGTACTCTGATAAAACCCATGTTATGAAGGGTTGCACTGTAATCTTTAATAGGTTTGGATACCCAGTGTTTTTCGTTAGTATTGGTCACAAATAGGGTATAACTGTTTTCGGCTTGACAGTACATAATATCATCAATATTCAAAAAAGTATAACTATCTTTTGATGGAAGGACAACTTTTTTGGAGACTTGGTTACTACTAAGTAATTGATACCGAAGAGCACTATCCATTATTTTTTGTTGCTGTTGAGCTCTAAATTTTTGAAGGGCTAGACGGAGTTCTTCTAGATCAATTGGTTTGAGTAGATAGTCCAAGGCGGAGAGTCGCAGAGCCTCTATCGCATACTGTTCATAGGCAGTGGTGAAGATGGTCTCAAATTCAATTTTATCGAAGTATTTGAATAGGTTTAGCCCTCTTTCTCTGGGCATTTCGATATCTAAGAAGACTAAGTCGGGGAGTAGTTTTTTGATCAAACTAACCCCATCAGTAACATTACTAGCTTCTCCGATTACATGTATGTTTTCGCAGTAGTCGGTCAATAATGTGGCAAGCATTTCTCTTGCTTGTGGTTCATCTTCTATAATAATAGTTCTTATCTTATTCATTGTTGGTCGTATTGATGAGGAGGGTAAGGGGGACCCACATTTCTACTCTAGTTCCTGTGGGGGTATTCGTGCTATCTTGCAGATCAGTGATAATGATATTCTTTTGGGGGTGTGGAGTTTTTATAATACTTGCTTGTAGAATATCAAGACGTTGACGGGTAGTTTGCAAACCAGAATTACGTTTATGCTCTCTTTTTTCTTGTTTTCTACCCACACCATTGTCTTGTATCAGAGCGTATAAATAGTTGTCTTGTTTAGTGAGTTTTATTTGTAATTCTTTAGCCTCTTTTTTATGTAAAAGACCATGTTTAAAGCTATTTTCAATAATCGGTTGTAATAATAACGGAGGGATGCCATAATCTTCTTCGTATAGAGAAGGATCGACTTCAAAGATAATGTCAACAGCATGATCAAATCTGATTTGTTCGAGCTTTAAATAATTGTTGATAAACTCCACTAATTGATCTACCGAAATGGTTTGCTGTCCAGAATACTGGAATATCTTGCGAAGTAGCTTGGCAAAATTAGATTGTAGGCTGAGAGCAGCCTCATTTTTATTTTGTAACCAAAGGTTTTGAACAGCTGTCAGTACGTTGAAAATAAAATGAGGGTTCATTTGAGACTGAAGTGCTTGCAGTTTGAGTTGGTTAAATTGATTTTCTTGCTGTAGGTTTTTTTGTTTATTTTTATGAAATAACCAAGCAACAGTTCCTAGGATTAAAAATCCACTTAGGTAGAGAAAGATTTGAAACCACCAAGTCTGCCAATAAGGAGGATGAATGACAAATCGTTTTTGGATTACATGAGATGATGTGCCCAAGCTGTTTTGGTAATAAACTTCTAGTGTATAGGTCCCATATTGTAAATTTTGAAGTTCTATGTATTCCTTATTACTAATGTCCCATTTCCCTTCATTTAGTCGCCAATAGAACTGTCCAGCAGTCTTGAAGGACCGTACCTCTAAGTCAAATCGGAGGGTATTTTGGGTGTAATCCAATTCTAAATCTGTAATAATTTGATCATTGGAATGAATGGTGCTTATTTGTAGCATTGGAGCTACATTTCGGAATCCATTAGTTAGGTCTACTACAGAAACTCCTTTGCTCCCATTGGCATAAAGCTGATTACCATATATCCAAGAGCGGTTACAGTCTTTGGATATAATACCATTAGTGGGGGTAAGTTTTTCTACTAAATTCAATGAAGAGGCATCTAATAGATGGATTTCTTCCATGGTGCTTATTGCAATATAGTTATCATTGCAAGATAGATTGGTAATAGGTTGTTCTAGTCCATTATTACGTGGTCGTCTAAATACGACTTGGTTCTTGGAGTCAATTTCTAATAGCTCACTTTTGGTGATAACAAATAAACGATCATTTTCTACATAGGTATATTCTAACCCATTCAGTACGAGCTGAGAGAGCATTTTTTGCTTCTCTAAGTCTATAAATAATAGCAAACTATCATAAGATCCAATGACATTTTTTCGCCATCTTAGAGATGGTGTAGTAGCTTTTGGGAAAAGGAATAATTGTAAATGATAAGAACTATCTCTAATAGTAACACTGGTATCTTTGTAGGATAGATAAGGCGTCTCTTTGATAGTTGCTTTATTGACAGTAGAAGCCCCTATTCCATTTTTGACTCCTATGATAGGTAGATGATAATAATAAGTATTGTAGATGCCATAATCAATGGCATTGGTACTGCTATCTAGTCGACAGATTCCATAAAAATGTTTCCGTTTTTTTTGTGCTAATGTTTGTGCATCAAAAATTTTATATTCATTCCCCGAAGTGGTATAAGAGTCATCTTTTGCATTATAGAAAATGTTTTTTACTGTAGCTTTGATTTTACTGTCTTGGAATTTTTGAAATTCATTTTGATTTTTATTCCAATGATATAAATTTCCTTTTCGATCAGAATATAGAATGGTTTCTTCTCTTGCGAATACAAAATGGGCCGCTCGTCCTTTTTGGAAGATAGGGTAGTGTTGAGTTTGTAGATTAATTTTATGAAGCCCCGCATCAAGTGTAGATACCCAAATATTCTTTTCATAGTCCGTGACGATTCCAGTTATAAATTGATCTTTTAGATAGAGCCTATTAGTGGCAGGGAAGTATAGCCCCTGATGGCAGCTAACAATAAGGTGTCCTTCTATTCGATGAATATAGCGAGGAGTAATTTTGTGTGGATATTGGTTCAGATCAACTAAGATAGTTCCGTTACTGTCAATAATAGTCCCATTATTGATTTCGCTCGGAATAAAGTCAACTAGTGAGCTATCTAGCTGACGATAAAATTGATGGAGATAGCTCGCCTTGTTCAATAAAACAAGCTTTCCTGCTTCTAATTTTGCAAGGATGACAGTATTATTATATTCTGAATGCAAACTAAGGATACCATTATTAGTAATACCATCCATAATATTATGCGTAATAGAATCAATTAGAGGGGTATACTGAGATGTTTTATTTTTATGTTCCGCCCATATCTGATTACCCGATATATAGTATTTATAATCTCCTTTAGTAATTAATCTTTTGAGCCCTCTTTTGGATATTTCTTTTGGTAAATCTATTTTCTGTAGGGTATCTGATTGAATTTTGTAGAGGCACTTATCCAGTAAACTAGAGGTATAAATGATGCCATCTTGCTCCACTATATTGGTGCCATTATGAGAAATACCATTTGGTAACATAATTTCTCTGAATGCATGGCCATTAAACACAAAAAAACCACTTTGTGTCGCAATATAAAGTAGGTGGTTTTGAGAATAATAAATTTCATTAATGGTATTGCTTTTTAGGGGCGAGTCTATCCCATATATTTGTGTAGTGAGAGACTGCCCGACCATAGTGGTACTTATCAGGAAGTAGAAGAATAACCAATACCATTTTTGAATCAACATTAAGAAGTGGATAAAAGTGTAGAACAAAAGATAGTGTCGAGTGTATATTTGTAGCAACGTAAAGCAATACAAGCATAGTTACTTATCAATATGATTGCAATTATAGTAACTTTGCACAATACACAAAAGTTAAATCGTTGAAATGGGCACATTATGCAGTGAAATGACACTATTGCAGGATAAAGTATATTAAGACAATAGACAAATAAACGAATAGAGATGAAACAATATGACATTGTCCTTTATGGGGCAACAGGATTTACAGGTAAAAGAGCCGCAGCTTATTTGAAAGAGAATGCACCATCCAATATCAGTTGGGCAATAGCGGGGCGGAATGCACAGAAGTTAGAACAAGTCAAAGCGGAACTAGCCTTGACACAGGATATTTTGTTGGCAGAAGCCAATAACCCAACTGAAGTAGAAGGACTAGTCCAGCAAACCAAAGTAATCATTACGACTACAGGTCCCTATGCCTTGTATGGAGAATGCTTGGTCGCTTCATGTGCCAAATATGGTGTTCATTATGTGGATATTACGGGGGAAGCAACTTGGGTTAGTGACATGATCAAAAAATATGGTAAGCTAGCGATAGAAAGTAATGCTAAAATTGTTTCTTTTTGTGGATTTGATAGTATTCCTGCGGATTTAGGTATTTGGGTGTTGCAGCGTTTTTTTAGAAATCAATGGAATACAGAACTAAGCAGTGGAGAAGGATTCTATACTCTCTCAGGAGGGGGACTCAATGGAGGGACCTTGTTGTCGGCACTCAATATGATGGAAAAAGGAGAGACAAAACGAATGACAGATCCTAAGTTATTGTTGCATGATTTGCCTTATCAAGATTTTATTCCTGCTCACGAAACAAAGTGGAAGAGTAAAAAAGACCCCAAAATAGACAAGTGGGTTTACCCTTTTGTAATGGGAGATATCAATACGAAAGTTGTTTACAGAAGTATTGGGTTAGCGAAGCAACAGTATCAAACGGTATCGGATGAATTTTTATATAAAGAATATCACGCTATTGGAGGTCGTTTTTCAGCAGGAATGGCGGCATCAGGTCTAGCAGCTTTTGAGCACTTAGGTAAGTTTAGATTGATGCGTAAATTCTTAAAAAAAATAGGTCCTAAGACCAATGAAGGACCTACAGAAGAGCAAATTGAAAAAGGATTTTTTCGCCTAAAAATTTATGGAAAAGATGAAGAGGGGCATCAAGGATTGACCACTATACAATTCCAAGGCGATGCAGGGAATAAGGCAACTGTTAATTTTTTGTGTGAGTGTGCTTTTCTGATGTTAGATACGACCGTACTGCAAAATGGGAAAGTAGGTTTTTTGACCCCTACAGCAGCTTTTGGGGAGAAACTATATGAGAACTTGCAGCGATCAGGTCTCAAAATAGATTGTGAGGTAGTAAAATAAGTATTTCTCAAGTAGAATTTATTTGGTGAAATTCTAACTATTTATTACCTTTGCACACGCTTTTGGGGGAACTATGTCTAATAAGAACCTCTCTAGCTGCAAGTAAAATTATTTTTTAACCTTTTAAACAACAAGACTTTTTCTTATGGAAAATCTTGAAAACAACGAAGAAGTAGTTGCTGTAAGCAACGAAACTGTCGAACAACAAGCAACAGTAGAACAAACGCCACACGATGCGTTTGATTGGGAAAATGGACCTAAAGGAGTATTGAACTACTCTAGTGCGGACATTGAGCAATATACTGAACTATATGACAACACATTAAGCTCTATCAAAGAACTAGAAATAGTAGCTGGTAAAGTAGTAGCAATTACTGATAGTGATGTTATATTAGATTTGGGATCTAAATCAGATGGTTTGGTTTCTAAATCAGAATTTCGTGATATGCCTGACCTAGCTCCTGGTGACTTAGTAGAGGTATATGTAGAACAGCAAGAAGACCAACGTGGACAAATGGTTTTGTCTCGTCGTAAAGCTAAATTATTGAGTGCTTGGGCCAACATCGTAACCGCATACGAAGAAGGTACTGTAGTAACTGGTAACGTAGTAAGCAAAACAAAAGGTGGTTTGATTGTAGATATCAACGGACTAGAAACATTCTTGCCTGGTTCTCAGATTGATATTCGCCCAATCACAGATTACGATTCTTACGTTGGTAAGACAATGGAATACAAAGTTGTCAAAATCAATGAAACAATCAAAAATGCTGTAGTATCTCACAAAGCACTTATTGAAAGTGATTTGGAAGAGCAGCGTCAAGCTATTATCTCTAAATTAGAGAAAGGTCAAGTATTAGAGGGTATTGTTAAAAATATCACTGATTTTGGAGCATTCTTGGATTTAGGTGGTGTAGATGGTTTATTGTATATCACTGATATTTCTTGGGGACGTATCAAACACCCTAGTGATGTATTGGAGAATGGACAAAAATTGAACGTAGTTGTTCTTGATTTCAATGACGACAAAAAACGTATCTCTTTAGGTCTGAAACAATTACAACCACATCCATGGGATGTATTGGCTAAAGATATTGAGCCAGGTTCTACTGTTAAAGGTAAGATCGTTAATATCGAAGATTATGGTGCATTCTTGGAAATCACTCCAGGTGTTGAAGGTTTGATTCACGTTTCTGAGGTTTCTTGGAGCAGTCAGCCAATCAACTCTCGCGAATACTTCAAAGAAGGAGATATTCATGATGCAAAAGTGGTTACTATCGACCGTGAAGAGCGTAAGATGTCACTTAGTTTGAGAAAACTACAAGAAGATCCTTGGTCTAAAATCGAAGAAAAATATCCTGTAGGTAGCCAACACAGTGGCGAAGTCAAAAACTTGACTCCTTATGGTGTATTCATCGAAATGGAAGAAGGAATTGGAGGAATGGTACATATCTCTGACCTATCTTGGACAAAACGTTTCGCTCACCCTGCTGAATTTACGAAAGTAGGAGCTACACTAGATATCGTTATCTTGGATGTAGACAAAGACAGCCGTAAATTATCTCTAGGACACAAACAGCTAGAAGAAAATCCATGGGACACTTTCTCTGAAGTATTCCCAGAAGGATCTGTACACGAAGCTACTGTAATCCGCCGTGATGATAGAGGTGCTATTGTTCAGTTGCCTTACGGTTTGGAAGCTTATGCTCCTATCCGTCATGTCAAAAAAGAAGATGGTACTTTAGCAGAAGCAGATGAGAAGTTGATGTTCAAAGTAATCGAATTCAACCGTGATGACAAGCGTATCTTAGTTTCTCACTCTAGATATTATTCAGATGCTAACAGAGCTGCTGATGATGTAGAGAAAGAAACAAGACGCAATGATCGCAAGAAAGCGAAAGATGAAATGAAGAAGCAAAACTCTAAAATAGAGAAATCTACTTTAGGTGATTCTATTGATTTTTCTGCCTTGAAAAAACAAATAGAAGATGCTGACGACGAAGCATAAACTAATCTAACGATTGGTTTGTGATACACATCTAAGCGTATTAAATTAAACGGTACTCAAAAACAATCTTTTGTTTTGAGTACCGTTTTTTGTTTAAATATGCTCTTAGATAATCTATCTGAAACGAAGTTTTGGTATAAAAATGGCGGCTATTTGAATAGCACAAAAGGACTAATTTTGTCTGTCAAAAAACAAAGAGATTGAACTATGAAGATGGAAATATGAAGTTTTTTTCATACATTGGTATAGCTATTCAAAACAACATCGAATCGTTTCAATTATTTTAATTAATCAAATTATCAAATAAGAATCTTATGAAAAAAGTATTATTGGCTTTCGTCGCGAGTGCATTCCTTTTTACTGCTTGTGAAGAAACAGCAGACCCAGTTACCGTATCTTTGTCTAGCACAGAGGCAATTGAAACCACATTACAAGCTAGCCCTAAAATGGTTAAATTGGAAGTAACTAATAGTACTAGCCAAAGTGCGACTATCAATTGGGAACTGAACAAAACAAGTGACCCAGCAGGTTTTACTTATATGATTAATGGTGCTGCTGCTACTTCTGGTGTACTGGAAATGGCTGCTAACGAGGTCAAAGAGATCGTATTACTAGTAGATCCTAATAATAATGCAGGAACAGCAACAGGGACACTAACTTTCTATGATGCGAACAATCAGTTGAGTACGACCAAAACATTTGGTTATAATGTACAAACTATTGCAGCTTATTTCAAAATAGAGCCAGTAGGTCCAACTAGTAGTTCTGCTCGTGCTGCTGATCCAAAAGATTACTATATTGATATCATTGGACTAACGTCTACACCAGTAACCGTAACATGGGTGAAAGAAGAGAATATCCCAGCGGGATGGACTGTTCCAATCTGTACAGATGCTGCTTGTTATGCACCTACAATTTTTACACAAGAGGTAACTGTAATGACTGGAGATACGGTTAAGTTCAAAGCGACTTTTGAGCCAAAAGGTACTCAAGGACCTGGAGATATTAACTCTTTCTTCTATGTAGCGAGCGATAGTGCTGTTACCAGAGTAGAGCAGAAACTAGAGCACCAAGCAAACTAAGCTTACTTTTTGATAGAGGTTGGGACACAACCTTCAGAGAAAGCCTCCATACTTACAAAAAGTGTGGAGGCTTTTTTAGTATTAATTGAAGTTAATTCTTCAATATACTTTAACGCATAACTGTCTACTAAAGCAATTAGATTTTTTGTTCATCGTTTTGATATAGTTTTTTTTTTGAATATATTTGTTCTTTAAAATAATAATTTAATCACAATTAAAACCAAAATGAAATGAAAAAATATTTCTTCAGCCTATTTATGATATGCTTTTTTATCACGAATACTTATTCACAAGCAGGACATTTTAAAATAAGAACAGACGATTTTGTACAGATTGGCTATGATACGTACAAATCTTTAACATTTGGAGTGAGTACAACTACACCTAATAATGGTAGTTGGGCATTAGAGCAGTGGAATGGAGGTTTCAATTTTTGGAAACCATGGCCAACTGCTCATACTAGAAATTATGCTTTGTTTCTACTAGATAATCCTGCTTTTGTGGGAATAGGCAAGCATCCTTATCATGCTTTAGATGTTAATGGAGATATAGCTACTTATGGAACAGTACAGGTTTATAGTGACGAACGCCTAAAAAGGGATATTAATAGGTTAACACCTGCTTATTGTAGTAATATCCTTCAAAATATTAATACTTACTCTTATTATTTGAAAATGGATAAATTACCTATTGATTATTCAGGAGTAGAAAATATGAGTGAAGTTAAACAGCAAACAATAGCCGCAGAACTGGAAGCTGAGACTAATCATAATAACCAAGCCAAAACTTTACGTCATGGTTTTTTGGCACAAGAACTAGAAGTAGTAGCTCCTGATTTGGTTAAAACAGATGGACAAGGTTACAAATCTATTGACCAAATGGCTTTAATACCAATTTTAGTAGAGTCTCTGAAAGCACAACAAAAAGAGATAGAACTACTGAAAGTTGAAATTCAAAAACTTAAAAAATAAGATATGAAATTTATTATAAAACATAAATGGATCTTGCTGTTTTTTATGGTTTTGAATAGCAGTGATATTTTTGCACAAGTCCAAGATACTGTCGAATGGTGTCCTTCTGGTGCTACTTGGACTTATTCAAGAGGAGCTATGTTTAGTGAAGAGTATCTTAAACTAGAATATGAAAAAGATACTATAATTATGAATATTAGTGTCAAAAAGTTATTAGCTTCTATAGTCGTATATGTCTCCGACCCTAATGATCCTGTTAATAATTATTCGAGAACAGAAAGGACTTCTCATGGAGCAGAATTCTACTATGAGAGCAATGACTCTATCTACTGGTATCATAATGGAGGCTTTCAGTTTATATATAGTTTCCAAGCTAACGTGGGTGACGAATGGATAATACAATCAGGGATGGAATATAATTGTCCAGCTCCTATAGGTGTTGATACTTTTATGATAGATTCTACTAGTAGTATAGTATATGATGGTAGGCAATTTAATATTGCTTATGGTAGCATGAAAGATGATAATTGGATATTAGGAAGTTCTATTATTAATAATATTGGGTCCAGTAGTGCTCCATATCCACAACCTGGGATAAATTGTACTAATACTCATGGAAGTGCAGGAGCTCTTGATCGACTGGTCTGTTATTATGATGATATTAGAGGCTTTGTCAAAATAGGTTCAAGCAGGGATTGTAGAGAAATGATTACAACAGTTAATAAAATCCCAAATAGCAAGATTGTTAACAATCAAAGTAAATGGAAGGTTTACCCTAATCCTACAAATGGCCTCTTACAAGTAGAATTGATAGATTATACCCAAGTTTCTGTAGTTGGGAATTTACATTATACTTTGTATAATATTAGTGGACAAGAAGTATTACAAACTACTAATGAAGCTACTTTTACGACTCTTGATATAAGTCATTTGAGTGATGGTATCTATTTTTTGACCCTATCTGACAAAAGTAACCAAGTGTTATTTAGTTATAAAATCATAAAACAATGAAAATAAACTCTTTTATTATAGGATTAATATCTTTGTGTAGTTGCAGCCATTTGGTTGGACAACATCATCAGGTAGAATGCATTCATGAACCAGATGAAGAATGGGCTCACCAAAGAGCAGAAATAGGAAATATTGAACCAGAATCTAGATCGGGTAATCCTTCTATACATTATGTTCGAGTAAATGTACATTATATGCTTAGGACAGATGGGAGTGGTAATTTTACAGAAGAGGATGATAATGATGGAGATTCTGAGTACAGTGGTTACGTTCACGCAACTGAGCTAATTGAAGCTTGTAATAGCCGTCAAACTTGGAATCAGCTTATGAGTATTCCTGCTAATAATACTACTCCTAATGACCCCAAGAACTACTTTTACATTTTAGATGCAGTTTATTTTCATAGGGATAATAATACTTACACATACCAAGCTATTACTAGTAGTAACTACCCAACATTAGGACAAAAAACAGATAATGTTATTAATGTTTTTTTAAGTAATAATTTGGGGAGTGGAAATGGCTCTGGATATGCTAGTTCCTTAAGCCAAACTAGCAAGCGGAAGTATACTGAGAATAGAAATATGTGGCACAGTTATTTGGATTGGAAGCAAAATCAATATCCAAAGGATTGGATGTGGCATGGTCAAGCGACACAGATTATTCACGAATTAGGACATTTATTTGGATTGTCGCATACAGTAAGATATAATGGAGGGAGTCTCTGTCCTACATCACCTAATACTATTTGTGATGATGGTTGCAGCGATACACCTACTGCTTGGGATATGTTTGCAGCAACAGGTCAACATCCTGCTTGTGGTTGGAATGTTCAGACTGCTGGTGTATGTACGAGTAACCTTATGGATTATACTGGAGGAAATTCTTTAACACCTTGTCAGCTAAATATTATCCACCATGGATTGAATAATGGTATGCGGTCATACACTGCTTGTGATGCTGTTATCAACGACCTTTCTATTTGTAATTTGGCTTATCCTGAGGTAAGCTACTTTGGCAAAAATATAGAAATAGGTGGTTGTGGGAGTACGATTACAGTAGAGGGAGAATATAAGGATATTTATTTTTCAGAGTCAGTCGAAATGCAAGATATAGAGATACAAGAAGGAACAGAGTTCGAAGTATTTGCTTTGGATGCTTGTCCTTAGGTATTTGCAGAATATAAAATATATAAAGAAGGCTTTTACTCTCGATAGAGTAAAAGCCTTTATTTTTTGTATTGGATTAGAAATATCTTATTCTTCCTCTTCCTTTGTTTTGACTTCTGCAATGAT
>CAYOJF010000012.1:0-22871 GCA_964404215.1 uncultured Aureispira sp.
TTCCTCCTTAAAACAAAAAAAAGAGACTGCCCTTTTCCGACAGCCTCTTTTTTTTTATAAATGGGCTATAGAAAAATTGCTATCGTGGCATCTTTTGTATCAAAATACACAAACGATATAAATCAAATAAACGAAGGTTTGGATTTTTGGAGTATAAATTTCGGCGAATGATTGGAATCAAAATTTTACTAATTACACGAATTGCCCCTACTAAATACAATCGTTTGCATCTAAAGTAGAAATCCAAAATTTTAATATGCCCTTCCAAATTATACTGCTGACTCAATTGACATAAATTAGCTAGAGCTTGCTCTGTTTTATGCAAAAAAGAATCCGCAGTTTCTACATCTATATGTTCTAATGGATTATTAATATGCTTGATTGCTACCTTAGACTTCTCTAGCTCTATGCCAAACAAGGTATCTTCATGACCATACTCTCGAATAGATTCATCAAAAGGATGGGTCACCATCAAGTGTTTGGGTATTAAGAAATTATTGGTCATAAACGATCGATAAGGGTTTTCTTGCCGTACAGCCCTCTCTACTACTTCCCGATTGGTACCATAACTCCAATGAAGTATTTTGGCAATGGCAGTTGGCTTCTCTAAATCGTACACTCGACCACCGTAAAGCAATTGATTTGCATTCAGTTCTGCGACATAATTGGATAAAAAATGATTCGATGTTGGCATCGAATCGCAGTCCATGTACAATAAATATTCATATTGTGCTAGCGTTGCTAAATAATTTCTTATTCGAGAGCGTCCCTTATTTTGCTCTAAGCCAATATATTGAACATATTCTAAGGCCTGAAGAGTATTATTTATCAAATGACAATTGTCAGTAGAAGCATCATCTACTAAGATAATTTCAAAATCAACCGTAAGGTTCATTCCTTGTTGATGAAGTTTTCTCACTAATTTTTCTACATCAAAATTATAAACGGGAATCAATATAGAAAGCATATCCACTCTTCTTTAAATACTTCTAAAATTTAATTATCTATACCTAGACTACAGCCACTTTCTGTTATGATTTCTATCATGCTCTTCCCTTGTATTTTGCTCTCTATCCAAACAATCAAGTCAAATGTAGGCAAAGCATTCTTTTCGAATCGATCTAACTTAGCAGCTTGCAATTCTTTCTTAACAACTTTAAACATCTTCAACACCTCAGCCTCTCCTTTGTTATTGAGATATTTTCTGATATACTTAAAAATGATTTTTTCTGTTTTGTATAACAACTGTCGTTTACTTAGCATTCTATATGTATTCAGCAACAGAGAATCTAACAACTGATAATTACCCAGTTCAAAATGAACTAAAACATTCAGCAACATGACTTCAGAGTGAATATAAGGGTGTTTTTTGAGTATCCTACTTTCTAATGTTTTAATAATCATTTCATTCGCAGTCTCATACATCCCGTTGGCTAAATAGAGTCCACTCATCGCATGCTGTACTACTAGTGCTCGAAATTCGTCTGATTCTGTACAAATAGTAGCTATCTCTACAGCATTAGTATCCATATAAGCTGCTCCTGTTTCATATTGATAAGTAGCAATGAAATATTTTAATTTAAACTCTACTACACGAGCTTTTATAACCCTCGGAAGGTTCTTCTGCCCTCTTACTTCATCTCCTTCTAGTAAGGCAAGCATTTTCTGACAAGTATCCCAAGCTTCTAACAGATACTCTGCCTCTAATTGCAAAAACATTACATTATTCAAATCTTTAATATGATCTTCAAGGCGTCTTCCTTTCCTATCATTCTTTTCATATTCTTCTATAAAATAGCTCCAATATTGAATGGCATCTGCATAATTTCCTTCATATCTTGCCAAAAAACCATTGAGCGTATAATAAAACTTCTTACTACGATCAGAAGTCAAATTACTAACATCTTGCAAAAGAGGATGTTCCTTCAGCTCATTCAGCTCTTCCAATTCTGCTTCACTTCGTACTACTAATTGTTTGTGTGTCAATCGCAGTATCTTTTTTTGCAAAAAAAAGTAGGTAATACTTGTTTTGTAAGCCTCTATTGTTTCATATTCCTCTGCTAAGTTTTCTTCTACTAGAGCATCCATTTTCACTACATCACGCTGGTTAAATATAGAATTAGAACAAATCGTTAACCCTTCTAATGTAGTCAAAAATTCCTCGTTTGCTCTACTACCTTTTAAAGCTTTCTCTACCAATGCATCTCCTTGTTTGTAAAGCCCCTTATTTACTAAAACTCTTGCCTGAAATAATAACTGCTTGTTTTTTTCAGCATTAGAAGCATTAGCATGAAATAAGTAGAGTGCTTTCAATATCAAATTGTATAGTCGATTCTTAGCAACATGAAAATTCTTGGCAGAAATAATTTCCGAAAAATCATCTCTAATTTTCTGTTCATCATATTTTTTCTGCTTATCAAAAGCGTCGAATAAAGCAACCTGCTTGTCAGTCCCCTTACTTGTAAAAGCTTTAGAAACCAACTTAACATAACGTTTCTCTGACTGACTCAGTGACTGTATTAGTTGATATAAATCATCGGAAAATTTCATTGGACAAAAAATCTAGGAATTTAGATAAAAATGAACGTATTCTTAAGAATACATCTTAAAATACAGTTTTTGAATTGAACATTAAAGGTTTTTCTATTTTATTATTGGTTTAATTTTTTACAACTAAAAATTATAAACAAAAAATATAAAGTAGTAAAAGAAAAAATAATAGGAGTAAAACTTTACTTTCTATTTCAAATTATGTATTTTTAAATAAATCCTAAACAACTAAGATACTTATACCATGAAAAAGCAAAGTATTAATCGAGAATACAACTTCCCTGATGCAGATCTTTACGCTCAATCTATGGAGCGAATCTCTTACTTGAAACGAGATAAGAAAGAATTTGAAACCTACGCCTACACCACTACCAAAATTCAGCGATTTGAGAAAATTTGCCAACAATTTGCAGATTTACCCAACGATGATGAATTGGTAGGAATTCAGATGGAAATGACTAGTAAAAAAAATGATGCTAGAGAACATCTCAAAACAACTATCCGTTCTGTCATGACACGTGTTGCAAATCAATACAACAAAAAATCAGGGCACTATCGTAAATTTGGCACACTAAAAATGAATGATATGAGCGACCCAAAACTCCTATTATGCGGTCGCAGAGTTGTCAGGGTAGCCAACAAAATGTTAAGTTTTTTGGTAGAGACAGGGTTACACCCCAATCATATTGATGCTGTCAAGAAAGCAGCTGTCGCATTTGAAAATGCCATCCATACCCAACAGGATAAAATTGCAGATAGAGATATAGCTGTAGAGAAAAGAATAGAACTAGGAAATGAACTGTACAGAGAATTGGTTATCGTCTGTGATATTGGAAAAGATATATGGGCTGAAAAAAATAAAGCAAAATATGACTTTTATTGTATCTACGAAAGCAATAATGATCAAAAAATAGCCCGAAAGGCAAAAACAAAGAATAAAAAATAGGTCCTAAAATAGACAACAGAAATCTCCTTCTAGAAAAGAGATTTCTGTTTTTTTATGAAGTTATTTATACATCTAAATAAGAAAAAGATAGCTTATTCAAACTTTGTAATTCGAACGCCTTCAAAAATACGTTCTTCATAGTTATTACCATCTCGCTCTAGTTCTTGCATATACAGATCTGAACAATCTGTACGATTAAGTTCTACATAAAAAGGCCGATAAACTTGTGGCAATGTCCTAGCTTTATAATCACAGTCTTCTAGTGACTCACTGTTGTCATATAAGTCCATTTTGTACGTTCGAATAGTGTCTTGCAAAAAGCTATCTCGAAAGACCCCCACTGTATACAAATTAGGTGTAACCGTAAACATTTTGACTCGAACCCCTTGTTCTACGGTAGTAGTAGACACATTCATACTATCTCTACTGATAGTAGTATAATCTCCTTCATATACCCCAATCAAGCTAACTACTCGTAGTGGTTCTTCATCTCGTTCACAACTAGCAAAAATCATAGCTAGTAGACTGACTACTAATACCCATAAACCGTATTTCATATTACTTTTTTATACCTTCTAGATCTAATAAAAAGGCGTACTCCAATGCTGTTTCTTTAAAGCGTTTGAAACGACCAGAAGCCCCTCCATGTCCTGCTCCCATATTGGTATGCAGTAGCAATAGGTTTTCATCTGTTTTCTTATCTCTTAACTTAGCTACCCATTTAGCTGGTTCCCAATATTGTACCTGAGAGTCAAAATAACCTGTTGTTATAAGCATATTTGGATAATCTTGCTCTTTGACTTGATCGTATGGGGAGTAAGACAACATATAGAAATAGGAATCTTTGTTCTTAGGATTTCCCCATTCATCAAATTCATTGGTAGTCAATGGGATAGTTTCGTCTAACATCGTAGAAACAACATCTACGAAAGGCACTGCTGCTATCATACCATTGAACTGTTCTGGAGCCATGTTGGCCACTGCTCCCATTAATAAACCTCCAGCACTTCCTCCCATTGCATACAAGTGGCTAGGAGAAGTATATTTTTCCTTAGTCAAATACTTGGCACAATCAATATAATCATTGAAAGTATTCATTTTCTTATTCATTTTACCATTCTCATACCATTCACGCCCCATTTCTTCTCCTCCTCTAATATGAGCAACCGCCCAGGCAAAACCTCTATCCAATAAACTCAAACGAGTTGAACTAAACCAAGGATCCATTGAAGAACCATACGAACCATAGGCATACAATAGTAGTGGACTTTTGCCATCCATTTGATACCCTTTCTTGTAGACAATAGAAATAGGAATTCTCGCTCCATCTCTCGCTGTAGCAAAAAGACGCTTTGTCTCATATTCCTCAGGATTATGTCCTCCAACAACCTCCATTTGTTTTTTGACTACTCTTGTTTTGGCATCCATATCATAATCATAAACTATGGTAGGAGTCGTCATAGAAGAATAGCCAAATCTAAGTTGAGTGGTATTGAATTCAGGATTAGCTCCTGTATAAGCTACATAAGCTTCATCATTAAACTCAATATAATACTTATCCCCTGTCTTCTGATTGATGACCTGCAATTGTTTATTCGCATCTTTACGCTCTGTCACAACTAGATGCTCTTTGAATACATCTACATCTTCCAGCAAAACATCTTTACGATGTGGAATAACTTCTTTCCAATTCGACTCTGCTGTATTCTTTTCGGATACTTCCATCAACTTGAAGTTGGTCGCACTTCTATTCGTTACGACATAAAACTTATCTTCAAAGTGTGCGATACTATACTCATGATTAGGCTCTCTCGTCGCAAATTGCTCAAATGTACCTGCTGGATTATTCGCACTGAGTATGTGATAATCGCTAGAGATAGTACTGCTATTGTATATAATAATAAACTCACCCGATTTGGAACGACCGACACCTATATAGAAAGAAGGATCGCGCTCAAAATAGACAATTTCGTCCTGATCTTGTGCTACACCTAACTGATGACGCCATACTTTTTCAGACAATAAAGACACAGCGTTTTTAGAAGTATAAAAATATGTTTTATTGTCATTAGCCCAAGCTCCTCTACTTTCAGCATTTACAATTTCATCTTTCAAAAATTCACCTGTTTCTAGGTTCTTGAATCGAATCGTATATACTCTTCTACTGACCTTATCTTCTCCAAAGGCTAATATTTTGTTGTTTGGACTCACCGACATTCCTCCTACAGCATAATACTCTTGTCCTTCTGCCAATTCATTAACATCTAACATGACTTCTTCCTTTGCCTCCAAAGTACCTTTTTTGCGGCAATAGATAGGGTATTCTTTTTCATCCTCATTTTTCGTATAGTACCAATATCCATTTTTAAAATAAGGGACAGATTCATCTGTTTTTTTGATTCGTCCTATCATTTCATCATATAGCTTTTCTTGGAAAGCTTCTGTATGCTGGAGTTTACTATCTGTATAGTCGTTTTCTGCATTGAGATAGTCTACGACTTTTTGCGTCTGAGCATCTGGTTTTTTAGCTGTTTTCTGTTCGTCAGTCAATCGCATCCAAAAATAAGGATCAATTCGCTGATGTCCATGTGTTATAATAATACTGTCTTTTTTGTCTGCTATAGGAAATGTTACAGTAGCAGTATTAATTGGATCTTTTTTCTCTTTTGGTTCTTCTTGCATCGTATTGCAGGCATTTAACATTAGAACTATTGATACTAGTCCTAAACAATTTAAAATTGAATGGTTGGTTGTCATGATTTGGGAAAAAAATTTATAAAGTTGTAGGAATGGGTTAATCTATTGGTCACGAAGATGGATCGTAAATTTGAACAGGCTCTAACACTTACTGTACCTCCTGAACATCTTCAGATTTTTATGTACAAAAACATTTTTTATTTCAAAGATGAAACAAATATGTTTTTATTCGCTTGAAAGTACAAAAAATAGTACTTCTATTTCAATACAAGTTCACAATTAGTCCCAAAACAGGTGATAAAATGTTTTTTTTATGGAAATAACTGTTTTAACTGCCCCCAAAGTTGTTTTTTATGATTGGTATTAGCCGAAATCTCAGCTAAAGAATGAGCAAATAATACCTGCCAAGATCTAAAATGAACCACCTGATAAGGCTTTGTATTAACATGTAACCCCAATTCAGCAGGTTTTCTCCCAAATACTAATAAAACACCCTGCTGAAGTACACTATTTTCTATTTCCTTGAACAACGGAATCTCTCCCTTTGTTTTGGTATTAATCAATAAGAAATCTTCATTAGGCTTTTTATTAACTGCTTGCATGATTTTATATAAAAACACTTTTTCTTCTTCTTCTATAACATTCCCCAAAACCAACAAAGGTGATTGCTCTCGTTCCCATCTAATAATAGGTCGATCTGTTTCCTGAACATTATAAACATTGAAATTAAAGAAATTCTTATTCGGTAAATCCATTGTCTTTTTTAAGAGAATTAATAAAACGGTTTTATATTAGATATTATTACGAATAGTGTCGTATAGTAAGAAGAAACATCTTTTTCCGATTAGATTTATAAATACTCGAACTCATAGCCCCTACGTCCGTTGGGACAGGCTTAGGCTATGATTAATCCACTAGCGACACTCTACACTATGTGTTCACAGAACATCTACCCTTTGGGTATGTTCGAGCATGTGTTTAACCCACTAGTGGTTCTTGCTGTTGAATATTTACTAAATATTCACTCTTCGAGTTCACTTCTTCCCCCTAAGCAAAAAAATCTACTCTCTTACCTTTTTACAACTCTATTGGTAATAATGTCTATTTAAATATCAATAAATGAACAATTATTTATAACAAAATCCAAACATTTTTGCATTTCAAAACATTATTCTGACATAAAAGCAATTTACCGAATAAAAAACCAAATTAGATCAATAATTCAAATTCAAAATTTAATTCTATTATCATTCCCATTGTCACCAAAGAATAAATTTTTATTTGGCTAGTTTTTATTTCTACAAAATTTTAGTTACATTTACATAAACACAAGAATCATCAAAAACTATATTTAATACAATAGTCTTGTAGTAATAGATGGTTAACACACTTTAATACTATTACAATCAAATAAAATTACTTGCATATGAAATATCCCGTAGAAGTACAGTTGGTTGAGAACTCTAGACGTGAAGGCTTAGATTTTTCTTCATTGCCTTTTGGCAGAACTTTTTCTGATCACATGTTTATTGCTGATTATTATGATGGGGATTGGCAAGATTGTAGAATTGTACCTTATGGAGACATTACCTTTGCTCCCTCTATGATGGCAATTCACTACGGTCAGTCTATATTTGAAGGAATGAAAGCTAATATTAGTGCCTCTACAGGAGAACCAGTATTATTTAGAGCGGCACGTCATGGTGAAAGACTCAATAAATCTTGTACTCGTTTAGGAATGCCTGAAGTTCCTAAAGAATTATTTTTGGAAGCAATTAATTCCCTAGTAGCATTAGATAAAAAATGGATACCTGAATCAGAAGGTTCTGCTCTATATATTCGTCCAGTGGTATTTGCTACGGATGAGTGTTTAGGGGTCAAAGTATCTGAAAGATACCGCTTCATGGTATTTTCTGGCCCTGTTGGGGCTTATTATCCTAAGCCTGTCCGTATTTTAGTCGCTCAAAAATATGTACGTGCATTCCCTGGTGGGGTTGGCTTCGCAAAAGCAGCAGGAAACTATGCTGCTACGCTCAAACCAGCTCAAATGGCAAAAGAACAAGGTTTTGATCAAATTCTTTGGTTAGATGGATTAGAGTTTAAATATCTCCAAGAGTGTGGCACGATGAATATATTTGCAGTTATTGGCAATACCGTTCTGACTCCTCCTACAGCGGATACTATCCTAGATGGAGTTACTCGCAATAGTATTCTCCAACTCCTAGAGGACAAAGGATTTAATGTTGAAGTTCGTCCTATAGATATTGCAGAATTGATTACTGCACACAAGGAAGGAAACCTAATGGAAATGTTTGGTAGTGGTACCGCTGCTGTTGTTTCTCATGTTCAAGACATTACTTATCAAGATACTACTTATACTCTACCTGCTATTGAAGATCGTAAAGTAGGTCCTATGATCAAGAAGTTATTGACAGATATTAAGGAAAATCGTGTAGAAGAATCTTTCGGTTGGGTTACACCTGCCACTTCTACTATTTTGGCTGTGAGCAAATAAATAAGCTACTCTAAATCTGCCGAAATACTCCTGCCCAAATTCCATCCATTACAAGATGAAGTTTGGGCAGTTGTTTTATATTTATCGTTTTATGAAACCTATACGAAAACTATACGAACAGCTAGGAGCTCAAAAATACTACCAGCAATATGGTGATTCTTATCAGAATCCTCATCAAGAATATATTAAACAACTCCTCCAAGCGAATGAAAGTCGCCTAGATTATCGTCAAATATTGGACTTCTGTGCAGGTAGTGGTGAGGTTACTACTACTATACAGGCATTGGGTTATAACAAAAGTACTGCTAGCGACCCTTATACAGCTGTTCTATTTGAGCAGAAAACGGGTCTAGAATGTCTTTCTTGGTCTTTTGATGATATCATCAAAGGTCGCTTAGTAGGGAAATACTCTTCCATTATTTGTAGTTTCGCTATGCACCTATGTGAAGAAGAAAAACTTTATCCTTTAGTTACTAATCTATTTGCTCATACGAATAGTATCGTTATTATAACACCGCACAAACGTCCTAAACTTGAAAACCTAACTGGTGTCATTCTTGATTTTGAAGATTTTGTATTGACTCCAAAAGGCAAAAAAGTATTTCTAAAACATTATCAATATCTTTATTAGAATAACGGTGTGAGAAAAATGAAAATTGCAATACTAGGAACAGGATGGTTAGGAAAACCCCTAGCCAAATCCCTTCAGCAACAAGGGCACCAGATAAGGGTATCAACACGCTCAGAAGAGAACTATCAGGAACTACAAGAAGACTTTGGTCATGTTTTCAGAATACAAATAGGCAATGATTTGTTGTCAGATACCCTACTGACCTTTCTTTCGAATATAGACATCCTAATTATTACGATACCTCCTGACCGAAAAACACACCCTGATACAACACAGCTTGATCGCCTTATTCCTTACATACAGCAATCTGGTATCTCAAAAGTAATCTATACCAGTTCTATTGGAGTCTATCCACTTCTTAATAAGACTGTAGGAGAAGAAACGACTATTGAGCATATAACACACCCTTGTTTTCTTAACGAACAGGCACTCTCACAGTCTCAAGGATTCCAAACAACGACCCTACGGTTAGCAGGATTGATTGGTGGCAGAAGACATCCTGGTAATTTTTTCAAAAAGAAAGGGATCATTACTAATTGTGAAGCTCCTGTCAATCTCGTACATCGACTAGACTGTATTGCTGCTATCGAACAAGTAATCCAACAGGAAAGCTGGGGCACTTGTTATAATATTTGTGCTGATACACACCCCTCAAGAGGTGTTTTCTATACCGCCGCTCTAAATGCTATCGGTGAAAAAGCACCTATTTGTCAAAAAGCAGAACATCCTTCTTTCAAAACTGTTAGTAGTAATAAGATCAAAACCCAACTAGGATTCAAATATATTCATGGTGACTTATTACACTTAATAACGTCAAATCCTTGGGTATAACCCAAAGCAGGATTTAGAGCATGTCTAAATTTATATTGTGTTTTTAACAAATTGTTTAAAGTTTCTATTTATCCCTACAAAAAGATAAAAGTTATCTAGTTCTTTTAGAGCATGTTTAAATTTACCTTCATTTGTAATATGAAATCTCTTTTTTCACTACTTATCACCTATTTTTGAGTCAATAGCTACGGCTATTCACTCAAAAATGAGGTTCAATTAGCAAAAAAATAGTACTCATATTATCAAAAAAAATAATTTTAAACATGCTCTTATCTCTTGCTGATACAAAATTAAACTTATGAAGAGACCATATACTTATCTATTGTTAGCAAGTAGCTTTTTATTGCTCAATAGTTGTGTCAAAACTAGGATTGCAGGTACTTGGAAGACAAAAGAAGTAACAGAGCAGCCTAGTGCTGAATTTACATTCCAACCTAACGGAACGCTACAATACAAAACAACTAATGATGAAATTCAATTAGAATCATGGGAGTACTCAAAAAAAAGAAAGCAACTAACTGTTAGTAGTACTAATGATGCCAAGTCCAAAAAATACACCATTCATACCTTTACGGGGTTATATATGGTTATGTCCAGCGAAGAAGAATACTACACGCTATCACGACAATTAAAGATTAAATCTTTTAATTATAACAAAGCCACACAAAAAATACGTGGGGAATGGGATTTGGTGCAATTAGGGACTGAAAATCAAAATGTTGCTCCATCTAGTAATCAACTTCGTATTACTTTTTGGAATAACGGAACCTACCAACAGAATATTGGCGGTAATATTGTACTTGGTAAATGGGTACTATCTAATGATGCCAAGACACTATCACTAGGCTCAGAGACTGGAACAGAAGAATATACCATCAATTTCCTCAAAAATGGAAAAATTGAATTAATTGACCAATATGGATCCTATTTCTTCGACAAAAAGGCAAGAACCCCCAAAACACCTGCTAACAAAAAAATTGAACATCAAATTGTAGGGGCTTGGACAATAGAAGATATTGGCAAAAAACAACTCAACTTAGACTACACGATGTATTTACATAGTGATGGAAGTTTGCAGGTTTTTGAAGACCAAAACATTACTAAGTCTGGTCGATGGTATGTCACAGAAGATACCAATCTGCTCATTTTGGAACACAATGAAGGACAAGAAATTTATCCAATCGAAAAAATTAAATTTAAACGATTGAAAATTAGAGATGAATTTCAATCTATTTGGCTCAAAAAAGTATCTAAGTTATAGGTGATTAATCCTTCAGTGGCGTATACTGCAATTAGAGGTTACGTTCCTTCTTTTTTGAGGTATGCTCTTGCTCTCAAAATTGCATTTTCTCTCACATTAACATAAAATAAATTATAATCTCCTACATGGTAATTTTCTTGTTGAAATATTTTACCAAACAACAAATTAGGTTTCCCTACCCACAATACAGGGCCGTGTACTTGAGCATCCATTAGTTTTTTTCGTACAGTATTAAAACCATATAATACAGCCCCTTTATTCTGTTCATAGGTAGCATAAGTTGTGTCCGTTTTCCAGTTCAGTGGATTAGTACAAACGTCCTGAGGACTAATCCAACCAGGTGTATATCCTTTATTGTAAGTACGCCAAGTCACAAAACAACCTGTTTCTTCAGCACTGCTACCATGTGGAATTGATTCAAAAGTATCTGCCCCTACCCCCCAGCCTACAATATAAGCTGCTACTAATTGCTTTTGTAAAGGTTTTCCATCTACCAATTCTTGCATTAGCTTTTTGAGATGTCGAGCTCCTTGGCTATGTCCTGCCAAAATAAAAGGTCTTCCATTATTTTCATTTTCGAGGTAGTACAAAAAAGCCGTTTTAATATCTTTGTAGGCTAATGCCAATGCTTTATTACCTTCTGTTATATTTGGTTGAAAAAAGCTACGCAAATGTGCTTGTCTATACCTCGGAGCATATAGACGTCCTGCCTGATTGAAGATACTCGCTTGCATCTTAATCGTCGTTTTATCTACCTGCTTATTCATTGTTTCATCCTGTACAGCTGCATTCCATTTATATTGATTCTCAGGAGATTTTGTAAAAATCGTAGGATGAAAAAATAGTACATCTACTTTATCAGCTAAATTAGTTGTATTTTTTCGCAATGGTCTTGGGATTTTATCTGCTAAATCTTTCTTATTCGGGTGAGCAGCCCAGTTATCAATATTAGCATAATCCGGAGCTAGGGGCTGTGGAACACTATCAAATAGTTCGTAAGGGGTCTGTGCCTGTATTGTAGGAGCTAGTGAAATCATAACAAATAACAAAGTAAGTATCTTAAAATTCATTGATAAGCTAGTGTAGTGGTGAAGAATAACAAGTAAGAGAAATTCTTAATTAAAAAAAGTCTGTTCCTTCACAGAAACAGACTTTTGATTTATATTGTTTAGCGACTAAAGCCTAAGGCCAAATTCCTAATGCTAGGTAATCACTACCAATTTTTTGGATAGCATACACAAACGCTGCTGTACGCATATCCTTAATTGTTGGATTTGCTTTCCATGTTTTACGGATTCCAGCATAAGCACTGATCATTGTTTCTTCTAGTCCAGAACGTACCAAATCTACTTCATCTGCCCCAAAAGTAAGCATTTTACGCTGTGCGTCGGTCAGTTCTTTTCCTGTCATATTCAAGATAGTATCTACTAACAATTCGTAACGGTTGCTTTCAAAACGTTTTTGCATACGACCAAAACGCATGTGCGAAAGGTTTTTCAACCACTCAAAGTAAGATACAGTTACCCCTCCTGCATTACAGAACATATCTGGAATAATTAAACATCCTCTTTCTAGTAGTACTGCTTCTGCTTCTGGTGTAACAGGTCCATTAGCTGCCTCTGCTATAATCTTTGCTTTGATATTAGCGGCATTATCACCATTGATTTGATTTTCTAATGCTGCTGGTACCAAAATATCACACTCCAACTCCAATGCTGAAGTACGATTTTCTAAAGTAGTAGATCCTGGGAATCCTAAAATAGAACCAGTTGCTTTACGGAATTTCAATAATTCGTGAATGTCAATTCCATCAGCTTTGTGAATAGAACCTTCATATTCTGCTACTCCAATAATTTTCACATTACCTTCATCTTGAGAAATCGTTCCAGTATAAGATCCTACATTTCCTAATCCTTGGATAACCATTGTTTTACCAGCAATACCTGGTTCTAAACCTAGTTTTTCCATATCTTCTGAGAAAGAACATGCTTCACGTATAGAATAATAAACTCCACGTCCAGTTGCTTCTGTACGACCGTGAATACCATTCTGTGTCACAGGCTTTCCTGTTACACATCCAGCAGCATCAATTTCACCATGCTTCAATGTAGCATAAGTGTCCATAATCCAAGCCATCTCACGAGGACCTGTTCCATAATCAGGAGCAGGAACATCAAGACCTGGTCCGATGAAGTTTTTACGAACTAACTCCGTCGTATAGCGACGAGTAATCGTTTCTAATTGTCTTTCTGTATACTTTCTGGCGTTAATTTTAACACCACCTTTAGCTCCCCCAAAAGGAACATCTACTACAGCACATTTATAAGTCATCAGTGCAGCAAGTGCCATGACCTCATCCTGATTGACTCCCATGCTGAAACGAATCCCACCTTTAGTAGGCATTCTATGATTGGAATGTTGAACACGGTAAGCTTCTATTACTTCTACATCTCCATCAATATTGACTGGAAAACGCATCGCATAAATAGAGTTACAAGCCTTGATTTGTTCTAGTAGCCCGTTAGGCAATCCTGTGTGAGGAGCAGCTTTGTCGAAATTCTTCTCTACTCCCTCAAAAAAGCTATAATCTGACATAGTTCCTTTGTTAAGTTTTAAACGTAAAAGGTTAGTTATTATGGTTTGAGTATCAAGCTCCAAATAATAAACAATAAAATTAAGCGATATTTTGGTATCTAATTTTGTTAAAAAGCCTCGTGATAGCTAGGCTATCCCTACATTTTTTGCCTTTCTGCCCCGTATGAAACTACGGGAATTATATATTAAAAATCTCTGTGCTTTTAGTTATTTCTATTTCCAACTTGAAATTTATGGTTTGAAGTGATCAGCTAAGCTGTCATTTCGTATATTCAAACTTATATTGATTATAATCCTTCTTCATCCTCTAATTTGGCTATTCGTCGTTCTAATTGAATTAGAAACAAAACAATAGCTAAAAATAGTATCAGTAGAACTCCTACAACAACATATATTTTTCCAATATTATCAAAAAAATCTCCTCCTTCATTAGCGACTGCAAGCAATGGCAATAAAATCAGTAAAGATATATTTAGTACTTTCTTCATTTGATTTAGTAAAAATGGTATTTTTTTTAAAAAAAAAGAACTTTTCAAAATTTTATTTCAATCAAAGCCCCTAATAATTATTTATATTTTGAATGGCAATTCTATATAAGAGCATATCAAAAAAGATATTTCCCCTAATTTCACTACATATCTTCTAGTCGCTTATACCTAATTTTCTCTACTCTAGTCATCAATTGAGCCATCCAAAGCCCCATCAGAATCCACCCTATTATAGCTGGATAAAACACCATACGCATAGTATTATCCAAATCGTAGGTATTAAACCCAGGATTACCACTCCCGTTACTACCTGGATGTAAACTATCTACCATGCGAGGCACCACATACAATAATGGAATTAAGGTAGCAAAAGCAAAAATATTGTAAATCGCAGAAATTCTAGCTCGTTTGTCCATATCATCAAAAGAACTTCTCAGTACAAAATAAGCCAAATAAATCAATAAAGCGACTGCTGTCGTGTTCTGTTTCACATCAAACGACCAATAAGCACCCCACGTATGTTTCGCCCACAAAGCTCCTGTTGCTATTCCTATCAATCCAAACAATAATCCAACTGCTGCCAATGAATTAGCATAGATATCATACTCCATTTTATCTGGTTTACTCAACTGCATGATACTATAAATCACTGAGGTAAACAAAATAACCAACATAGCAAACCACATGGGAACATGGTAATACAAATTCCTAATCGTTTCCTGTAGAATATTAAGATAGGGATAAGTCATGCTCTCATTAGCTGGATAAGCAACTACCGCACAAAACTGTTCTGGATTAGCAGTTGTTTGTGTTTCTTTTTGATTAATAAACACGGCAGACTCCAATAGAGATTTTCCTTGACTCCCATTAGAAATTTCTAATAGTGGAAATAAAGACCGTTTTCCATCTCTACCTCCTTCTATGGGTAATTTTCCTGATGGAATATCAAAAAATAGGTTTACCTCGCTAGTACTCTCAATTTCTATCCTTTTGGCACAAATAGCTGTTTCTTCATTCAGACGGAGTCTCGCCTCTATCTGTTCTGTATCGGAGTAAGCGGCATTATAGGCTTTCGCTTTCAGCTGAACATCTTCCCCTGCATCTACCGACATTGGGGTCACTTGGTATATTCCCGTATTGAGAGGCACCAACATTCCAGCTACAAGACTGTAAAAAACTAAAAGAACGGCTATTGCCTTGGTTATTTTATTCATGGTGTGTACTACTGTAGTGGTCTAAAAGCTTTATCTAAAGAAACTGAAATGGGACTGCCCATATTGTCGTTGCTCTACAAACCGCTCATGTTGCTCAAATTTATGCTGACTGTCGTGTTCTACAATCAACCAACCATCTGGTCGCAATAATTCTTTTTCAAATAAAGTATTTATCAATTGTGGATATTGAGATGAATTATACGGAGGATCAGCAAATATAATGTCATATTGTCCAACAGCATTTTTCAAAAATTGAAAAACATCCATTCGATGCACCACTATCTGGTCATCTAAACCAAAATCCTTTGCTTTTTGTTGTATAAATTTGGTAGCAGGAGCATACTTTTCGACACAAACGACACTAGCTGCTCCTCTCGAAGCAAATTCATATCCTAAATTTCCTGTCCCTGCAAATAAATCTAAGACAGTACTATCATATACATCTGTCTTATTCCCTAATATATTGAATAGACTTTCTTTGGACTGGTCTGTTGTTGGACGTGTTTTCCACTTGCCACTTGGTAAGTCAAATCTTCTCCCTTTTAGTTTACCACTAATTATTCGCATAGTTTCAGACTATATAAATCAAAGAAAAAATTAGAAGGCAATTCTTCTTTCAAATTGCTACCAAAAGTATAGAAATTAGGAAACCCCACAAATTTGATCGTCTTGATATATTTATGCAACAATTGATGGATTTCAGACTCCTCTACTAATTCACCTACTACATAAAGTGGTGTTTTTTGTGGCTGTAATCCTAGTTGCTTATATACTAATAATACAAAATAAAGGCAGTCTGCAGAAGCCTTAAAACTAAATGTGTTGTAAAATTGTAAAGCTCCCTTTTTGATCACAGTCAAACTAATATTTTGATTGTAAATATGCAGGAAAATATTAGTCGTAGATTTATCAAAATTGGTACTAAAGTTCTGAATCAAACCAGTAGAACTATGATAAATAGTAGCTGTCGGCAGACAAGACTCAATTTCATCTATAATATGATGGCTAGTAGCATAAATACACTTAGCTTCATTGCTCACAAGAGTATCTATTTTGATCGTATCATTGTGCTGTATGGTGACCAAATTAGCAAGGTATTCTTTGGCGGTAGCTACCGATTCAAACAAAGCATTTGGCAATAACGTAGCCTGTTTGGAGGAAACCCCAACTTTAGTCGTATCATAACTACTATTAAGAATCACATCCTCTTTTAGTAGATGCTGTAGTGGCTGCACTAATCCAGCATAGCGATAAGATCGTAATCCTAATACTTTTTGTTCTTTGTTAGTGACCAAATAGGATAACCTATCTGTTCCTAACAAAACAAATAGGTTATACTGATGTGTCTGGCTTCTATTGAAGTCGTCCTCAAATATATTATATGTAATTTCTACCAATTACCTGCTGTTGATGGTTTGTACAAATCTCCAACTCTACGAATCTGATTTTCAGGATCATATTTAGGATCATAAATCACGTAAGAAGCTGAATCAAATTCAGGTAAATAAGTCGCCAATGTTGTTCCTATCTCGAAAGTAGGTGCCATCAAAGAATCTGTACCTTCCACAATAGCCGAACCGGATTTGATATAAAACTCCTTAGGTTCTGTAGCAAAAGGAACTTTACGTAACATTGTGAAAAATTCATCAATAGATTTCCCATCTGCTTTTTTAGCTAGATAGCTATTCAACGAATCAATTCCAGCCATTTTAACAGTGTCTACTGTAACGGTCTGAGTGGTATCATAACGATCCCCTTTTAGCATCTCTACAGAGAAAGTATCACTCTCCAACACATAACGTAAAGTATCGAAATTAGAAGCATATTCACCTTTGAGTCCCTTGTACATCTTCTGCATTTCTACAGCATGTAGCAGTCGTTCCCTAATTACTTCTTCTCTTGCCTCTTTAGTATCTTCAAATTCAATTGGCTTACGAATTGTTTCTACTAACAAATAAACTAGCCCAATCGATGCGGCCACTAACAGGATATTAAATGCTATTTTCATTGTATTACGGTATGGTTATATGATTGAATTGCAATTATACTAAGAAGTTGCTGAAAAATTAGTCTTTACACTATTTTTTTGTTTTTTTTCAACTCTCTAAAATTAAGGATTCTAAACAAAAAACAATTTTTTTAGCAAAATTTTTAGCTTTTAATTCTAGAAGTTAATTAAAAGTTTCTGTCAGTACCACTTCTATAACACTGGCAGTGTCTTACTTTGTAAGATGCGATATTTTGCTCTAGTGGTGTAGTCGTAGTCTTATTAATCACTAAAAACACTATTAAGAGCACATTAAATTTTAAAATTGAGGGCATGCATATTTGCCCCCCTCCAACATATTTTTAGAATGGGAAAACATGATTGGTTTGCAACATTGCTGCTTCAAAAACAGCCTTATCTAAGCCCAGATCAATTTCATTATCGTCAAAATAAGTGAGCAATTTTTCTGTTGGCATATTTCCTGTCAAATCGTCTTTTGCCATAGGACATCCCCCATAGCCTTTGATAGCTCCATCAAATCGTCGACATCCATTCTCATATGCTGCTGCTACCTTTTCTCTCCATTCATCAGGACGAGTATGAAAGTGTGCTCCAAACTCTACATCTGGATAAGGTGGTATCAAATTATCAAATAGATAAGAAATGGTTTCTTTATTAGCTACTCCAATAGTATCCGAAAGGGACAAAATTTTAATCCCATCTGCTGCTAGGGTATTTACCCAATGTTGTACAATATCAACATTCCATTCATCTCCATAAGGGTTGCCAAACCCCATAGAAATATAAACCACAAGTTCTTTTCCATGTTTGTCTGCCAAGGCTTTGATTTTAGACAATCGCTTCATCGAATCAGTAATAGTACTATTAGTATTACGTAACTGAAAAGTCTCTGAAACAGAAAAAGGGTATCCCAAATACTGTATTTCATCAAACTGACAAGCATCCTTTGCTCCTCTTTCATTTGCAACAATTGCTAATAGCTTACTAGTTGTATTGTCTAGTTCTAACCCTGCCAATACTTTCGCTGTATCTCTCATTTGAGGGATAGCTTTGGGAGAAACAAACGAACCAAAATCAATAGAATCAAACCCTACTTTCAAAAGTTTGTTTATATAGTTAATCTTAGTTTCTGTGTCTATAAATTGATGGATTCCTTGCATCGCATCTCTTGGGCATTCTATTATCTTAACCATAAATTTCCTTTTTAGTGTTGCAAAGATAAAAATTGATAGGGACTATTAAAATTATTAAATTAACTTTGCCCCACAAAAATAAATATAGACATACTTATGACCATTGTATTACAACTACTAGGCGTTTTGATTATTGGCGGACTCATTGCAGCCTCTCAAATTACACTCAAAAAAAATCCTAAACTGAAAACATTTTGGGTTTTCATTGGCTTCCTTATGTTTATTACTGGCATGCTTTCGCTAGTCGTTAATTCAGTCGGAATCACATTTGGTTTTTTGAATTGGGTAGAACAAATGGGGAAATTAGGCTCTTTCCTGTTCAAACTAGGACTCATCTTTGGTGGTGTAGCAGTAGTTGTCTTAGTTTCTCATGATGAAGAAGCTTACGATGAGTATTTTGATGGTAATAAATACCAATAATAAATAAGGAAGTTGTTTAATAATGAACGAATAGTTCTCTTTAATACTTAAAGTTTCAATTGCAAGGATCAAATACCTTTTGATAACAGCTGCTTAGAGTAGGTAGTCTGGCTTTTTTGACCTACACTAGTTATTTCTATTAGGTGTTTTTTAGAGCTCACTTAGATATCGTTTGCCTAAATGTAATTACCTCACTATTTCGCCTACTACATATCACGAAAAAATAATTCTGGAATGTCATATTTTTTCACTTTCTCAAAGAAGTTGTTGAAAGTTTCTGTTTGTAGCTCAAAATTATCTTTTTTGTAAGTATACACAGAAACTTTCAACAACTTCAGAATAAAAAAGTCCCACACTCTTCTATTCTGATAAGTTGTCTATTATGAAGTCAAAATAGAATTGCGATTCAAGTCCTGATACAACTATTTTCGCTCTATTTCCAAAATGTCCGAGGGATTTACTTTTTCTCTTCGTCTAAATCAATATAGCAGCTACTTATAATATTTTGAACACATTCCACCACATCTATCATACACACAAAGACTTAGTCTATAACCTTGCCCTGCAATACACTCAAAATAGAGAAGATGCAGAGGAAATTGCACAAGACGTTTTCTGTTCGGTGCACAAAAAGATAGACCAATTCAAAGGTGAGGCGAGTATCAAAACTTGGATTTATCGTATTACGATCAATCAGTCATTAGATTTTCTGAAAGCTAAAAAGAGTAAAAAACGGTGGTTTTTCTTCTCAAAAATATCGCTAGATCAAGAAGATCACCCTATAGATTTGCCTCATTTTGATCACCCAGGTGTATTATTAGAACAAAAAGAGAGTATTCAGCATTTATTCAAAGGAATTAATCAGTTACCAGAAAGTCAAAAAACAGCCTTAATACTACTAAAAATAGAAGGCAAAACACAGAAGGAAACCGCATTAATAATGGAAACTACAACTAAATCAATTGAAGGACTTTATCAACGAGCCAAAAAAAATCTTACAAAATTTTTGAATCAAAACAAGGGATCATGAAAAACAAATCGTCTAACGATATAGACCAAAACATTAAACAACTTGAAAATATTCAGAAAGTAGCTGCTCCAGAAGATCTCTATCAAAAAATTAGAGAAAAGATTGACAATAACAAAATGATTTCATGGCAATGGGTTAAACTTGCTGCTGCGGTTTTTGTTGGTTGTTTATTTTTGGATGGCTATGTTATTCTATCATTGGATTACAACACCGATGGTATAGTTTCTGAATCTACCTCTCTAATTCCATTAGAAACAAACCAATTATATTATGAGTAGAAATATTCTCTTCAGCCTATTAATTATTGGGTTAGTAGCGTCCAATATTGGACTAGTAATATTTATGCTAGGCGATAAAAAACATCGCCCCCCACACCATAGACCTAAAGATAAAATTGTTCGTCAACTTAACTTTGACCAAGAGCAAGCTGCTGCTTATGATCTCCTAATCAAGGAGCATAGAAAAGCTATCAAAAGAAAAGAAAAGACCATAAGTACTAGCAAAGAAGCACTTTATCGCTTACTCTCTAGTGAGCAAAGCGATACTACACAAAGAGAACAACTGTTAAATACTATTGCAAACAATAAGAAAGATATTGAGCGGATCCATTTCAATCATTTCTTAAAGATAAAAGCGATTTGCAAAAGTGATCAATTATTGGCATATAAAGGTTTAATTTCTGAATTGAGCCGCATATTCAATCTGCCTCCTCCTCCGCACCAACACAAAAAATAATACTCCATCTTGGTCAATTTATCTACTACATACTTTTATAGTTTATCTGTATGCCTCATCATCTTATTTTTAGGATATGAGGCATCACCATTATTAGCCCAAAAATCCATACAGTTCGTCCCAACCTCCAATAACAGACCTCTCCTACCACACATTACTTATTCTTTAGGTAATACATCTGATAGCTTCTCTGTCAGTCAACTAAAATTTTATGTACACGATGTAAAGCTGCTACACAATAAAAAAGTGGTTCATCGGTTAGATAAACAGTTCCATCTCTTTGATTTAGCTGATTCTATTAGTCATTATCTAATATTTGAGGCTCCTCGCAAATGCTACAATTATATTGAGTTTGATATAGGAATTGATAGTAGCACCAATGTATCAGGAGTACAAGGTGAAGCATTAGATCCCATGAATGGTATGTATTGGACTTGGCAAAGCGGTTATATCAATTTCAAACTGGAAGGAAATTCTACTTTATGTAAAAGTCGGAAACATAAATTTCAATTTCATATTGGAGGATTCTCTAAAACCTGTTATCCTATCAGAAAAATCCGATTAAAATTACGTTCAAAAAGTGACATTCACATTTACCTCAATATAGAACAGTTATTAGTTGCTGCTGATTTAGCTCAACAACATACGATCATGAGCCCTAAAACTAGTGCCGTAAAGTTTGCTGACTACTTTATTCCTGCTTTTCAGACCCGAAAACCATGAAAACATCCATTATCATCAGTTTATTGAGCCTTTGGTATATAGGAACATCTACTTTTTCTCTTAGTTACCCAGAGTATATCCCTACTCCTAGTTATGATTTTTCAACCAATCCTTTAGATAGTCTAACAATCCAACTAGGGAGAGTTCTTTTTTATGATGCCATACTATCACAAGATAATACCATTTCTTGTGCCTCTTGTCACTCCCCTTACAATGCTTTTGCTCATACCGACCACGAATTGAGTCATGGTATACATGATAGTATTGGTACTCGCAATGCCCCTCCATTATTCAATCTTGCTTGGCAATCTTCCTTCATGTGGGACGGATCTATTCATCACTTAGATGTTCAAGCCTTAGCACCTATTAGTCATCCAGGGGAAATGGGAGAAAGTATACAGAATATTGTTCGAAAAATAAATACTAGTAGCTATTATCCTAGTTTATTTAATCAATGTTTTGGCGATAGTATAGCCACAGGAGAACGTATACTCAAAGCATTAGCCCAATTTCAACTGTCATTAGTATCTTTTGGATCCAAGTATGATGCCGTCCAGCAGGAAAAAGACAGTTTCACACTACAGGAAAAAAAAGGAGAACAGCTATTTATGACCTTCTGTAATAGCTGCCATCGTGCACCATTATTTTCCTCCTATGGCTTTGCCAATAATGGACTCTCGGTAGATACCACTCTTCATGATTATGGCAAATGGCTAATTACCCACGACCCAAACGACAGTTTGCTCTTCAAAATTCCTTCCTTACGTAATCTCAGTTATACCTACCCCTACATGCACGATGGACGGTTCCAGAAGCTTCGAGAGGTTTTACATCATTATACCAACCAAATTATCCCCCATCCTACTCTGTCACCAGCTCTACAGCAACCAATTTCTCTAGACGCTCGTCAAAAAACAGACTTGATTGCATTTCTCAGAACACTAAACGATAATTCATTTATCTTTGATAAAGAAAATAAATTCCCCCAAAAAATACTCCTTTCAAAGGATTAGTAATCCTCCTAGCGTCCAATA